>CAMJES010000014.1 GCA_946404705.1 uncultured Ruminococcus sp.
ACCACCGAGATCTACACTCTTTCCCTACACGACGCTCTTCCGATCTCACGGGCAAGGTTTACAAGCAGGACGACAAGGATGATGTTTCTATCCGTGTTATTACCGACCATATCAGAAGCACGACCTTTATGGTTGGCGACGGTGTACTTCCTTCCAACGAGGGAAGAGGTTATGTTCTCAGACGTCTTCTCAGAAGAGCTGCGCGTCACGGACGAATTCTCGGCACAAAGAAGCCGTTCCTTTATGAAGTTGTTGATACTGTTATCAATGAAAATGTATGCGCTTACCACGATCTTGAATCAAAGCGTGACTATATAAAGAGAGTTATCAAGCAGGAAGAGGAAGCTTTCGCAAAAACTGTTGAAAACGGTTCGCAGATCCTTGACCAGTACATTGCCGATATCAAAGCCAAGGGCGGAGATATGGTTCTCGGCGGTGAAGAGGCTTTCAAGCTTCACGATACTTACGGATTCCCTCTTGACCTTACAAAGGAGATATGCGCTGAAAACGGAATCAGCGTTGATGAGGACAAGTTCCACGAGTGTATGACCGTTCAGAAGAAAACAGCCCGTGAAAACAGAAAGCTCGGCGGCGGCTGGGATGACGCTTCCGCAAGCGTTCTTACACAGTTCACAACAAAGTTTGTCGGCTATACAAACCTTGAATATACTACAAAGATTCTTGCTATGGTAAAGAACGGCAATGCTGCCGACATCTGCGAGGAAAGCGACAGAGTTACTGTTCTTCTTGAAACAACACCGTTCTATGCCGAGAGCGGCGGACAGGTAGGCGATAAGGGTACAATTGAATCCAACGGAAACGTTATGGAGGTTCTTGACACCCAGAAGCTCACAGGCGGTCAGTTCGTATGCCATTGTGAAGTTACAAGCGGCGGATTTACAACCGGCGAAACTGTTACAGCAAAGGTAAACAAGGAACTCCGTGCTGCAACTGCAAGAAATCATACAGCTGCTCATCTTCTTCAGGCAGCCCTCAGAAATATTCTCGGCGAACACGTTCATCAGGCAGGTCAGCTTGTTTCTCCCGACAGAATGAGATTTGACTTTTCTCATTTCAGCGCCGTTACATCGGAAGAGCTTCAGCAGATAGAAAATGCTGTAAACAATGCTATTCTTTCTGCGATTGAACTTGATATCAAGGAAATGCCTATCGAAGAGGCACAAAAGCTTGGAGCTATGGCTTTGTTCGGTGAAAAATACGGAAAGGTTGTCCGTGTTGTAAATGTTCCCGAGGTTTCACTTGAATTCTGCGGCGGTACTCACGTTAAAAACACCTCAAACATCGGTCTTTTCAAGATAATCTCCGAAAACTCCGTTGCTGCAGGTGTAAGACGTATCGAAGCTGTTACGGGAACAGGAGTTCTCACTCTTATTGATGAATACAAGGATACAATTGACAAGGCCGCTGCTGCGATCAAGGCACCTAACGCAAATGAACTTGCAGGAAAATGCGCTGCTGCAGCAAGCGAGATAAAGGAGCTTGAAAAGCAGATATCCGAGCTTAACTCCAAGCTTGCTTCCGGTCAGCTTGACGCTATCTTTAACAATGCAAAGGCATATAAAAATGTTCGCATTTCTTCTGCAAAGCTTAGCGGAGTTAAGCCTGATGTTCTCCGTACAATGGGCGACCAGATCAAGGATAAGGCACCCGATATTATTGCTGTTCTCGTTTCGGACAGTTCGATGCTCTGCGTAAGCGGTAAGGACGCAGTTGCAGCAGGAGCGCATTCCGGAAAGATCGTTCAGAAGATCTCCGCTATCACAGGCGGTAAGGGCGGCGGACGTCCCGATAATGCAATGGCAGGTATAGGCGACGTTTCCAAGGTCGATGAAGCTATTGCTGCTCTCGAAGCTGTTGTTTCAGAATTTGTAAAGTAAGGAGAATCGGTATGGATTGCATTTTTTGTAAAATCGCAGCAGGGGAGATCCCAAGCACAAAGGTTTATGAGGACGACAAGGTTCTTGCATTCAAGGACATAAATCCTCTTGCACCCGTGCATATACTTGTTATTCCGAAAACTCATATTGAAAGTGTTGCAGAGATCACAGCGGAGAATTCCGCTGTGGTTGCGCACATCTTTGAAGTAATTGCAAAGGTTGCAAAAGAACAGGGAATTGATAAGGACGGCTTCAGAGTTGTTTCAAACTGCGGAGAAAACGGTTGTCAGAGCGTAAAGCATCTTCATTTCCATATTCTCGGCGGCAAGAAGCTCGAAGTATCTATGGGTTAATTATCCGGAGGTAGTTTATATGATACGAAAAATGGCTTATGTGGGTTTTTCATACTTGCTTGGGCTGTTTTTCGCATCATTTTTTATTTCCGAAGCTTCGCTTATTGTAAGCATTTCTGCCGTGATAATTTCGATTGTTATCCTAAAGTTCAAAGGCAGGAGCAAGCTTGTTTATATTGTCTGTTCGGTTTGCTTTGCGATAGGAACGTTTTTTTACATAAGCTATGATAAGCTTTGCTATCAGAAAGTTACAGATTATGACGGACAAGACGTTGTTGTTTCGGGAGTTCTGACGGATTATACCGACTATAACGGCGACCGAACTGCATATTATATTGACGGCAGGATAAACAATGGCGTAAAAGCGAAGATATACTGTTACGGTGAAGCCAAAAACTGTGATATTGGCGATGAGATAACCGTTAAAGGAACTGCTTCAATACCAAAGGATACTTTTTCCTTCGGCAGCTTGAAATACTATAAATCAAAGGGATATTTTCTGACGGTAAACCAGCCTGAAATCTGCATTTTTGTGGCAGATAAGCTCCCTGTCAAACGTGCGATGTGCCGTTACAGAGAGTATATCCATGATAAAATGAGAGATCATCTTGACTTGGAAAGTCTTTCTCTTGTTGACGCGATAACATTCGGTGAAAAATCGGGCATTGCCGATGATACTAAAACAATATTGTATCGTGCCGGGATCGGACATATTATGGCTGTTTCGGGAGTGCATTTAAGCATTGTCTGTTCGCTTTTCTGGTTCATACTTCAATTGACAGATCTGAACAAATTCACACGCTTTGGTCTGATACTTATTCCGATGCTTGCGTTTGTTATGCTGTCGGGAGCATCAAATTCGGTTATCCGTGCAGCCGTTATGCTGATTTTGGTATATGGTTCAACACTTTTTAACAGAAAATCAGATTTGATGAACTCGCTGGGAATTGCGGTAATACTGCTTACTGTCGGTTGTCCGTTTACTGTTATGGACGCATCGTTTCTTCTCTCGGTAACGGGAGTTATAGGAGTGGGTGCAGTCGCTCCTGCTATAATAAACCTGCTTGAAGAAAAACGTCAGCTTGGAATGATATCAAAATCTCTTATCACATCGGCAGTCGTTTCTGCTGTTGTATTTCCGATATGCTTTTTGTATTTTGACGAAGTATCGGTTGTTTCGCCCGTTTCCAATTTGCTGTTGATACCTGCTTGTTCTGCTATTCTTGTATGTGCAGCGGCGGTCGTTTTCACAGGCGGCGCAGGTTTTATACTTGTTCCGCTTATGAAAATATGCGGTTTGTGCTGCAAATTTGTCCTTGTGTTATCTAAAGTTATTGGAGGAACACATTTTTCCTATATTCCCGTTTCAAATAAGTTTTCATTCTTCGCAATTATCGCAGCAATTACAGTTTCAGTCGGTACTGCGATATACTTCCGAAAAATAAAACTGACAGCTATTGTTTACACGGTATCGTGCGTTTTATGTATTTTTTCGATTTATATATACCGATTTATACCGTCAGATCATATAGATGTTGCAGTTTTGAAAAACGGAAGCTCTTCGGCTATCGTTATCAATGACGGAAAAAATACTTCAATTTTCGACCTAAAGAAAGGCGGACTTTGTGCGGATAATATTCTTCGTTATCTTAACAGAAACGGTATCTACCGAATTGAAGTTCTCGGACTTCTTGTTGACAGTCAAGCGTCGGTTTCGACATATTCCGCACGATGCGGACTGTATAATATAGGAACTGTTATTTGTCCGAAAAGCTGTGAAGAAGCGGTATATGGATATATTGACGCAAATTATCAATTCTACGATGATAATAAGAATGCTATCGTTACAATGCCGGATTATACGCTGCGGATTAGAGATAATAATACGTTGGTTTTGAATATAAAAGGCTGCGAGATACTTGCTTATGACGGAAGAAATGCTACGCCTGCAAGCGGAACATACGATGTTTTGGTGGAATATGCAGGTCAGAAGCCATGTGAAACGGTTAATGGGAATATTCAGATATTTTCGGACAGCAAAGCTGAGTCAGTTACAAACAAAGACACCGATTCATATTACGGTGAAAATGTACTTATCAGAATTTATGAGGACAGATTTGAAACGGAGGTGTTAAGCTGTGCCGGTTATTATTGAAAATGAACTCAAAGCCAATATCCGATCGGCTCAGTTCAAAAACGCATACTGTTTTTACGGAAAAGATATTGTTTCGGTCGAAAAATACAAAAACGCTGTTGTTTCAAAGGCTGCAAAGACTGATGATGTTTATAATTATCATGTTTTTGACGGAAAGAACTTTGATTTCAATGAGTTCTATGAAGCCTGCGAAGCTTTGCCCGTGTTTGCCGATCATGTTTGCTGCGTTGTAAGTGATTTGATTGCGGTCAAGGACAACAAGGATATGCTTGCAGATGTTTTAAAGTATATTCCCGACATCCCCGAAACAACGATAGTTGTATTTTTCTATACTTCGATAGATATTACCGAGGGGAAAAAATTTCCTTCTCCGAAATATAAAAAGCTTGTTGACGCTGTTGCCAAAAAGGGCGATGTATGCGCATTTGAGCTGAAAACTCCCGAAGAGCTTGCGAAGGCTGTTGTCGCAAAGGTAAACAAAAGCGGCGGAACTATTTCAAAAGAAACCGCAGTATATCTTGCGAAGCTTTGCGGCTGTGATTCAATGATAACCGCAAACGAAACTGACAAGCTTATTGCCTATAAAAACGGCGGTGAGATAACACGCGCAGATGTTGACCTTGTTTCGCCGAAGCAGCTTGAAGCAACGGCATATAAGCTTGCAAGTGCGATCGCGCGCAGGGATAAATATAATTCGATGGTTCTTCTTAACAACCTTATTCTTGAAAGGGAAGAACCGATAAAGATAATCTATGCGATCTCGGGAAATATGCTCGACCTTTACCGCGTCAAGCTTGGGATCGGAAGCAGAAAATCAACAGGCGAGATCATTTCCGATTTCGGATACAAAAAAAACATGGAGTTCCGTGTTTCAAACGCTTACCGTGACGCAAGGCTTTTTTCCACTTCACATTTGAGAAAATGCTTAAAAATACTTACTGAAACAGAGTACAAAATGAAATCTTCAAAAACCGACAGCATTGTTCTTCTGCAGGAAGCTATCATTGAAATGCTGTCAATTGAATAAGGAATAAACTATGCTTCATATTGAACAGGCTGTGGTCGTTGAGGGAAAATACGATAAAATCAAGCTTTCCTCGGTAATTGACGCCGTTATTATTACAACAAATGGTTTTTCCGTTATAAAAGACAAGGAAAAACTTGAAATAATACGTTTTTTTGCTCGGAATAAGGGCATAATCATTCTAACAGATTCCGACAGCGCAGGCTTTAAGATACGCAACTTTTTAAAGGGTGCAATAACTGACGGAAAAATAACAAATGTTTATATTCCCGATATTTTCGGAAAGGAAAAACGAAAAGCTATTCCGTCTAAGGAGGGCAAGATAGGCGTTGAGGGTATCGACACGCGGATATTGCTTGAAGCGTTTCAAAAAGCAGGAGTTTTATCAGTTGAAACTGACGAAAACAAAGAGCTTGTCACGAAGCTTGACCTTTTTGAAGCAGGACTTTCTGGCAAAAGCAATTCCTCCGAAAAGCGAAGCAGGCTTCTCAAATATCTCGGTATGCCCGAGCTTATGACGACTAATGCAATGCTTGAGATAATTAACACGATGATGACACGAAGCGAATTTCTTGATATTATTGAAAAATTACCGTAAAAGTCAGGAGAAAAGTTAACAGATGGTTTTTTCAAGTTTGGTTTTTTTATTCTTTTTTTTGCCGATAACAATGCTGCTGTATTTTATCATTCCTGATAAATTCAGAAACATTTTTATCCTGCTCACAGGCTTGCTGTTTTATGCTTGGGGCGAACCGAAGTATGTGCTGATAATGCTGATATCAACGGCAATTGACTATACTGCCGGATTGTTAATAAATAAATTCAGTGAAAACAGAAAAAAACAGACAGTTTTTCTGCTTGTTTCGGTAATAATGAACCTCGGCTTGCTTGCCGTTTTCAAATACAGTTCATTTATAATTACGACTGTAAATTCGGTATTCGGACTTAATATTACCGACCCACAATTGCCGCTTCCGATTGGAATTTCGTTCTATACCTTCCAGAGTATGTCTTATACTATTGACCTATATTTGAAAAAGATAAGGGTTCAGAAGAACTTTTTCAGCTTTGCTGCTTATGTAACGCTTTTTCCGCAGATAGTTGCAGGTCCTATCGTGCGTTATGAAGATGTTGCAAAGGAGATTGACCATCGTACTATCAGCATTTCAAAGGTCAGCGAGGGAATAGGGAAGTTCTTGAAAGGACTTGCTAAAAAAGTTCTGCTCGCAAACAATATCGGTTTGATATGGACGCAAGTCAAAGCAATGGACTATGGTGAAATTTCCGCTGCGTCCGCATGGCTCGGTATACTTGCATTCACGTTCCAGATATACTTCGATTTCTCGGGATATTCCGATATGGCGATAGGTCTTGGAAAGATGCTTGGGTTTAATTTCCCGATAAACTTTGACCACCCGTATCTATCGCGCAGTATAAGCGAATTCTGGCGCAGATGGCACATCACTCTCGGCAGTTGGTTCAGGGAGTATGTATATATTCCGCTTGGCGGCAACCGCAAAGGTTTTGCGAGAACTATCATTAATTTGCTTATAGTATGGTCGCTTACGGGATTATGGCATGGTTCAAGCTGGAACTTTATGCTGTGGGGATTTTATTTCGGAGTTCTGATAGTAATTGAAAGACTTGGCTTCGGTAAAATTCTTGAAAAACTCCCGAAGGCGGTCAGCACACTTTATACCTTTGTTATGGTCGTTTTCGGCTGGGTTCTGTTCGATACGAACACGCTTTCGAACGCTTGGCAATATATCGGGGCAATGTTCGGCGCAAACGGCGTATTAGGCGACAGTACAGCGTTATATCTGCTTGTATCAAATGCTGTTATCTATGCAATATGCATTTTTGCTTCAACCGATATTTTCTCAAAATTCACGAACAAGCTGCATAACTCCAAGCCCGAACAGCTTAAAATTGCAGCAATTGCAGCTCAGCTTTTCGTATTGATAAACTGCACGGCTTATCTTGTTGACGCAAGCTACAATCCATTCCTTTATTTCCGTTTTTAAGAGGTGAGAACAATAAAAAAGTCAAATAAAAAGGGTCGAAGCATCATTGAAATTATATGCTGTATTGTCTTTTTCGGATTTTTAGTGATTTTTGCACTAATTACAGTTTTCAGTCCAAAAGAAACCTTTTCCGAACTTGAAAACAAGTCGCTTGAACGCGAACCTAAGTTGAGCGCTAAATCGTGGTTTGACCGAAGCTATACAGACAAGCTTGAAAAATATATTGCCGACCATTTTTCGGGAAGAGTCGGCTGGCTTGAATTAAAGTCGGGCATCGAAACTTCTGTCGGTAAAAAAGAAATTAACGGTATATATATCTTAAAGGACAGGCTTATAGAAAAAGTTGTCGAGCCGGATTATAGCGATGTGGATAAGAGCATCAATGCCATCAACACATTCGGTTCGGAAAACGACATCCCTGTTTGTGTAATGCTTGTGCCTACCTCGGCGGAGTTTTACAAGGATGAGCTTGCCGACTTTTATCCAGAGCTTGACCAGCGTAAATTTATTGATTATGTGTATTCCGGACTTGGTGAGGGAATTTCAGCGATAGATGTTTATGATGTATTAAGCTCGCATAAAAATGATTACATCTTCTATCGGACAGACCACCATTGGACATCCCTCGGTGCATATTACGCTTATGCCGAAGCAGGGGAGCAGATGGGTTATACTCCGCATGAGCTTTCTTTCTATGATGTTGAACACGCGAGCGACAGCTTCAAAGGAACTTTCTACTCAAAAACACTTTCTGCCTCGGTTAAAGACGACACTATGGATTTTTACCATTCTCCTGACGGAGATGCTCCCGTAACGGTTGAGGTAACTCAGGAATTCGGTTCAGAACCCGAAGTTAACGACAGCATTTATTTTCGTGATTATCTTGAAGTTAAGGACAAATATGCATCATTTCTCGGAACGAATGCTCCGATAGTAACTATCAAAACGGGCAGCGAGGGCGGAAAACTGCTTATTATCAAGGATTCGTATGCGCATTGCTATTCTCAGTTTTTGACCGAAGATTACTCCGAGATAACGCTTATTGATATGCGTTACATTCAGATATCCTACAAAAAAATTATTGATGTTTCCGAATATGATGAAGCGCTGTTTTTATACAATGTTTCTTCATTTGCAGGGGATACCGACCTGAAAAAGCTCCTTTACAGCTGATTTTACGGTTATTCTATGATAGTGACTTTTTGCATTGTGCCGCATAAAATGAACTATACGGCATCTGCATTACAGGACTGTCAAAGTGGTATTTTCATAAAAAAGGGGATATCCGCAGGGGAGCTTTGACTTATTTACTGATCATGCTGCCGTTTTTATATAGATTAAGGTCAAATGCTGATTTTTTAGCATTTGACCTTGATTTTTTTTTCATAATAGTATATAATGTTATATGTATGATTATATCTTCAAGGAGTTTTAATGTGGATACTATTATTTCAGCTTCAATTTTAAGTGCAGATCTATGCAATCTTGAACGTGATATCAAACGTGCTGAGGACGCCGGCTGTGATTATATACATTTTGACGTTATGGACGGTGTTTTTGTCAACAACATCAGCTACGGAATCCCTGTACTTAAATCAGTTTCTAAGGTAACGAGCATAACGCTTGATGTACATCTTATGATAACCGAACCTATCAAGTATATAAAGCAGTTTGCTGAGTCGGGAGCAGATATCATTACCTTCCATTACGAGGCAGGTTCGGACTGCGGAGAGGTCATTGACCTTATCCATTCTTTCGGCAAAAAGGCAGGCGTTTCTGTAAAGCCGAATACGCCCGTATCGGTTATTTATCCTTATCTCGATAAAATTGATATGATACTTATTATGACTGTTGAACCAGGATTCGGCGGACAGGGATTTATTTATGAAACGCTTGATAAGATCTCTGAAATAAAAAACGAACTGGACAAGCGGAAATTATCTATTCCGATTCAAGTTGACGGCGGAATAAATGACAAAACCGCATCAAAGGTCAAAGAAAACGGCGCAAGTATACTTGTTGCAGGTTCATATCTTTTCGGTGCGTACGATATGAAAAAAGCTGTGAAATCATTAAGAGATTGATTTAAAAAGAAATGAATATGATCAATACAAAATCTGAAAACTCAATTTCGGCAGATATGCTTATTGCATTGCTTGTTCCTGCTGTTATAGCGGTATATTATTACGGAGCAAGAGCTGCTGTGATAATTGTTGTATCGGTTATTGTCTGTATTTTTACCGATTTGATATGCTTCAAACTTCGGGGCAAGTCTGCATCGGATTTTGATGTTTCAACAATTGTGACGGGACTTACGATATCACTTATGATGTCGGCTGCAGTTCCGTATTATGCTGTTATAACGGCGGATGTGTTTGCAATAATAATATGTAAGCATGCTTTCGGCGGCAGAAAAAACGCGATTTTCAACGGAGCTGCGGCTGCGTTCCTTTTCACTTCGATATGCTTTCCGTCAGAAATGCTTAACTATCCGCGTCCATCAGTCCACATAGGCTTATCTTCCGATGCGGTGCTTAACACAGCTCTTTTTCCGTCAATGTCAAAGAGCGTTGCTTTGTCAAACGATGCGGTTTCCGGTTCGTTTATTGATCTTCTTGTCGGTAAGTTTTGCGGGCCTATGGGAACAGGATTTACGATTTTATTTTTAATTTCCGCCGTTTTTCTTATGCTTCGGCGTTCTGTTTCAGCAATTGCATTTTGCTCACAGTTTGTTGTAGTGGTTGTCGGAACGCTTATATACTGTAAATTTAACCTTAGCTATGCTATGGCCGTGCTTTGCAGCGGAATGATCATTTTCGGGATGATATTTCTTTCGTGTGATTACACAACTATGCCGAAAACCCGATCGTCACGGTTTATTTTCGGACTGCTGACAGGTGTGCTGACGCTAATTTTCAGGTTTTATGCAGGTGCGGAAAATCCGATAATCTATGCCATAATTATTGCAGCACCGATCGGTATCGAACTGGATAAAAAGATGATATCTTTTTCGAAAATTATTTCCGAATACCAAGCGAAAAAAGCTTCGGTTGTTTCAAAGAACGGCGCAACACCAAATACTGACGAAAGCGGTTTGAATAATGAACAGCAATAACATTCCAAAATCGAATAATCAGAAAAATGATTCCTTAGGCTCTGTAATATACAACGCTATGGTTCGAAATAACCATATTCTTGTTCTCGGAACCGCCATTGCACCTGTAATTGTTATCGCGAATACGTTAAAAAACGCTGCATATCTTGCATTGACATTTTCGGTCATAACTTTTTTTACGATGCTTTTATCCTCGTTTATTCCACAGAGGGTCGTATATACTGTTAGAGTCATAATATACATTGCGATTGGTTCTTTGGTTTATGTTCCAACAGCAATTATCATTTCCGCGCTGTTTCCGCAGGCTATTCAAAATATGGGCATTTATTTTCCGCTGCTGATAACAAATTCGTTTATAATTTTCCATTCGGACACGATGTTCTTGACAGAAAAGAAAGGCAGAATGATCCTTGATCTAATATTCGGAATCATCGGATATGATATTATTGTTTTGCTGTTCGGATTAGTAAGGGAGATTTTCTCTACTGGTGAGATTAACGGTAATGTCATTGCTTTGCCGATGCTGTTTAAAGCATTTTATCAGCCATTCGGTGGATTTATCCTGCTTGGTATTTTCGCAGCAGTCCTTCGTGGTATCCTGCTTTTAATAAAGAAGATCAGCAATTAATACTGAATTTAAAACCGGAAGGAAAGTGAACTTGTTATGTCGTTTTTTTTCAGAATGATATCAATTTCTCTTACATTGATCTTTGTTGAAAACACAGTTTTTGCAAGAGCAATTGACACAAGTACGCTTATCTCCGTTTCCAGAAACCGAAAGAACATTTTCGGTTTTGGAATATGTGCAGTTTATTTTTCGGTAGTGACCGGATTTTTAGGCTTTTTTGCAGATAATTTTCTTCTTGAATCGCAGATTTTAAAAGAACAGGCTTATATTTACCAACCATTTATTTATGTTGCAATTCTTGGAGTTGTTTATATTATAACATTGCTTATTCTTTGGAAATATTTTTATAAAATATTCCTGAGAATAAAGAAGTTTATACATCTTTCGGCACTTAACTGTGCAATTCTCGGAGCGATGTTTTTGAACGCTCAAAACTGTACGGCACTTTCCGAATATATATTCCGTGGGATCGGCGTTGGACTTGGATTTGCATTTGCGATATATCTCACAGCAATTGTATATGAAAGGCTTCATGACGCGTCTGTTCCATACTGTTTTCGCGGTTATCCGCTGACATTGCTTTACATTGGAATATTAAGCATGGCGTTTTACGGCCTTGCATCAACGCCAATCAAGTATTAAATAGAAAGGACGAAAAAGATGTCAAAAAAGGGCAGAAAGGTTTATAGAACAAATTCATACGAAAAAAAGAAACGGCTGAAAAAAGTTTTGCGTATCCTGTTGGGGATAATTGTGATCGCGGCTCTTGTATTCGTTGGATACAGCATCGGAAAACCGATAATGAACTATCTGAACAGTGAAAATGAGGTTGCGGATTCTGCCGAAGAGCCTTGGACTCCTCCTGTTACAACTTCTGATTTGGCTGACAGCGATGTACAAGCTGACGATGGACAGGATGCGTCAGTAACATCTGTTGAAACCGAAACAGCAGATAAAAATGATAACAGTTCGTCAGGATTTACATCATTTATTCTTCCTGATAATGCATTAAGCAATCCATCATTGTTTTCCGAGCTGATAAATCAGGCAAAATCTGATGGATATACAGCAATATCGGTAACATTAAAGGCAAAAGGCGGAAAGATCTACTACAAAACAACATCGCCGATGGCTTTGCTTGATGAAAACGCTGTTGTCGGTGTTATGCCGATCCAACAAATATCCGGAATGATAAAAAACAGCGGACTTAAAATGATCGCTGAGATAAACATTCTTGAAGATAATAATCGTTACGGTGAATACAGGGACGGTTCTTATCATATGCTTGACGGTTCGACATGGCTTGATACAGCGGCAGACAAAGGCGGAAAACCGTGGCTTTCACCTTTTGAAGATGATACAAAAGAATTTGTAAGATATCTTACAGATGAAGCTGCTGCCGCAGGATTCGATTATATTACTGTCAGCGGACTAACTTTCCCTAATTTCCGTAATTCTGACCTTAATTATCTTGGAGATACAGTCAAGGACGCCAACAGATACAAGAAGCTTATTGAACTTGCTGATATTGCAAAAACAGCAGCAAGCGAGCATAACACAGATTTGTTCATCCGCATAAATGCTGCTGACGCAGTTTACGGAAAATGTGAGATCTTTAAGCCTGCAGAGCTTAAAGATCATACCTTGCTTATTGATTTTAACTCGGCAGAGATCACCGAAAGCATCGTTTACAAGAACAATGAGATCGCTGTAAACGAGCTTAACGCAAGTGATAAATTCAAAGCAGTTTTTGGAATCATCAAGGAACAATGCGGAAGCGACATTGCAATTATTCCGGTCATTACCGAAAGCGGTTTAAATCATGCCGATTATGACAGCCTTATTGCAGAGATCATCAGCGAGGGATATGAATCTTATTCGGTAAAATAATTTTGAAAAAAACGTTATAAAAGAATGCACCCCAAAAGTATAAACTCTTGGAGTGCATTTCTATAATAGGGGATAATTTGATTTTACATAATTGATGTACCGTCATCGACAGGAATGATAATTGCGCAGATAATGTATGCAATAGCAGCAACTCCGAAAGAACAGAGTGCCAAAATCGCCCACAATACACGGATAACGGTCGGGTCAATGTTAAAATAGGTAGCAATTCCTGCGCAAACGCCGCAGAAAACCTTGTTGTCTTTAGATCTTAAAAGCTTTTTCATAGTTGTATTCTCCTTTTAGTCATAATCATAATATCCAATTGAACAATTGCCTGCAAGGACAGAAATGTCAATTGTATTTTCGGAATTTGTGTAATCATCAAGGTTGTAATCGCATTCAATTTCACCGACCTTGACATTTGCTTTGATGGAATAATCGGACGGATAACCGTCAAGTGTGAATTCGGCGTTTCCAACGTCAACTCCGGCTTTATTGTATCCGCTCAGGAAGGTTTCATATATATCCAGATTTCCTGAAATAAGTTTGGCGTCAAGATTGCTGATCTGTGAGTTAAAAGAGCTGACATTGCCCAATGTGTTTTTAATCTTGCAGGATTCGGAAACATTACAATTATTGATGCTTACGTTTCCGCAATCAATTGATATGTCAATGCATTTTCCCATAAACTCTTCAACAGTTATATCTCCGACGTTGCATTGGATTTTGATACTTTTACAGCTTCTCGGAACACCGATGCTTATATCGCCGCCGTCAAAATCCGGTTCAAAATCGGTGATCTTTTCTTTATTATAATTTACATAGATCACACCGTCTTCATGATTGACAGCAAAATCCTTTTCAAAAGAATAAACTGACTGAATGGCATAGTTTTCACTGTGATATAGTTCAATATTAGCTGCCGTACAGTTGATAACTATACTATCGGCTTCATTCTGAGCGAAATTCAATTCCTCATCTACCATTTCTCCGGAAGCTTCTGGCTGAACGATCTCTGTTACATCAATGTGGGTTTCAACACATTCATCAACAGAACCGGAAGGCTGTTCACTCATTGCCATTATCACTCCACCGACAATTGAAACAACAATACCAAACGGAATAAGTACCAAACTTGCTTTAGTAAGTTTACCCATTATACGACACCTCCCGAAAGCTTTTTGACTGTATCAATTGTCCACATGACCATCTTTGGGATAAGCTTTACCGCCATAAGCAAACCGAGCGGAAGAAGTACCATTGCTATTCCGGCACATAAAATTGCGCCGCCGAAATAAAAAGCCGATGTATTAATAATTGCGGCGATAAGGCAGCCAACAACTGCTAACAAACATCCGGCTGCCCCTAAAACAAATCCGAGGGCAATTCCTCCGATAGCCAAAACAACCGGTGCTATCACGAAAACTATCAGCAATATGAAAAGAACGAATGCAGCAGTATTTGAACTGCCGGAAGTGCTGCTCTGATATGTGCTGTTTCTTTTATAAGAGTTGTCATATCCGGCACCATTTGATGCAGATGTATGATCTTCGGCATTATAAGTACCGGAATGAGTGGTGTTACCGTAATTTTCCTTGTATTCATCGTAGGAACCGAATTTTTCGCCTATATCCGATGATGTTTGGCTGCTTGCGCTGTCGTTCTGTTCGGTATAATTATATGCCGTGTACTGTGTGTGCGGCTGCTGTGGTGCTGCATCGGGAGCAACATCAGGTTCAATATCTGCTTCGGCAGAGTTGTTATAATTCGCGGAGATGCTTGCCTTATAATTTGCGAAAGACTTGCTCTTTGAATAAGCCGACTGTTCGCAGATTATGCTTTTTGCAAGAGCAAACGGCTTTCCAAGCTCGGAAATGACCTGCTGCTCATTTTCGGGGCCTGCGTCCTCAAAATATTCTTCATAAAATTGAAGCGCATTTACACGTTCATCTTCGGAAATTGATGCAAGATGCGACTCCAATTCGGAAAGGTATTCTTGTTTAGTCATTGTTTTCACTCCTGTTGTCTTCGGAATTTATCATAAGCTTGTCGATTTTTTCTTTGTAGATAAACCATTCGCTTTGATAGTCCCTAAGCTGTTGTAAACCTTCGTCTGTGATCTTATAGTATCTTCTGTTTCTTCCCATATACTCCTGATCGTAGCTTTCGAGGAAGTTGTTTTTCAGCAGTCTTCGCAAAACGGGATAAAGCGTTGATTCCGACATATCCATTGCTTCGCGGATCTCCTGAGTTATTTTGTAACCGTAGGTATCTTCCTTTGAAACGACTGAGAGTACAAGAGCGTCCAGTAACGCTGCACTTACCGGAAAAGCCATATTTATGTACCTCCTTGGTGTTGACTATGTATATATTATACGCCGTATAATATATTATGTCAATACATATACGGCGTTTTTTATATTATTTGTTTGATTTTATAAATACAGATCGGATTGCAGCTTATGATTTGTTGGTATTCACAATATTTAACTCTCCATCTCTTCCGAAAGCATCAGCCACTCATCGGAATAATCTGACGAAAGCAGCTTTTTTTGTTCATATTCAGCGCATTTTTCCTGCATAAGCTGATAATCCTGACAAACTTCGGGCGAAGCCATTTCTTCCTGTAAGGTCTGCATTTCCGCTTCAAGCCGTTCAATTTCCTTTTCAAGTTCACGAATACGGTTGCGTTTTTTAGCGTCAGCCGAACGCTGCTCCTTGCTGCGGTAAGCCTTAACGCTTTTTTCAGCTGCCTCCTGCTTGGCTTTTTCCGCTTTCTGTGCTTCAAGCTGCTTTTCTTCCGCAAGCTGGTTTGCACGTTTGACTTCCATGTATTCATCAAATCCGCCGTTAAAGCTTTCTGCTGAGTTAGGAGTTATTTCAAGTATCCTCGTTGCAAGCCTGTTAAGAAGATAGCGGTCATGCGATACAAATATGATAGTTCCGTCAAAATCGCAAAGTGCCTTTTCGAGAACCTCTTTTGTATCAATGTCAAGGTGGTTTGTAGGTTCGTCAAGAATAAGCACATTTCCGCGTTCAAGCATCATTATCGCAAAGCAAAGCTTAGCACGTTCACCACCGCTTATAACGCTTATCGGCTTAAATACGTTTTCGCCAACCATTCGTACAGCACCCAAAATTGAACGAATCTGCAGGTCGCTCATAGTTCGGTAGCGGGAATGAACTTCTTCCATTACTGTTTTGTTAAAATCAAGCTGAGAGTTTTCCTGATCAAAGTAGGATATTTTGATATTCTTTGTCCATTCGACCGAACCGTGTGAACAGGGGAGAATATGCTGTATAATTTTCAGCAACGTTGATTTGCCTATTCCGTTTGAACCGATGATACCAAGTTTTTCCCCTCGCTTGACCTCAAACGACAGATCATCAACAAGCGTTTTTCTGTCAAATCCGCTTCTGACCGATATATCAATGTTCTTTACCGTTAGCACATCTATCGGCGGCGCAATGTCATATTCAAACTTGATTTTAGCGGATTTTGTGTTTGTGACAGGCTTTTCGATAAGCTCCATTGCTTCAAGCTTTTTGATACGGCTCTTTGCCATATTTGAAGTAGTTGCACGGACAAGATTTCTGTCAATAAAATCCTGAAGCTTGGCAATTTCCTCCTGCTGAGCTTCATATTCCTTCATCTGACGGATAACGTCAGCTTCTTTAAGCTTAGTAAATGCAGAATAATTTCCTTTGTAGCGTTTAAGCCTGCCGCGCTCAATTTCGCAGGTCGAGGTTGTCAGCTTGTCCAAAAAATAACGGTCATGCGAAACTATCAGCAGCGCACCCTTGTAATCCTTGAGATAATCTTCAAGCCACATTATCGTATTAAAATCAAGGTGGTTTGTCGGTTCGTCAAGAATAAGCAGATTAGGATTTTCAAGCAGCAGCTTTGACAGCGCAAGACGGGTCTTTTCGCCGCCGCTGAGAGTCGAGATAACTCTGTCGTAGGTTTCGGGAGCAAAACCCATACCGTTCAGGACTTTGTTTATCTTAACATTTATAAGATAGCCGTCATTTGCTTCAAATATCGCAGTTTTTCGTGCGTATTCCTCGGATATCTCGGCAAATCTTGCTTCATCATTGTGCGCTTCGGGCGATGCCATTGTTTTTTCCAGTTCACGAAGCTCTTCGCCTATCTTCAAAAGTCCCGAAAAAACCGAAGTCATCTCTTCAATTATAGTAGATGAACGGTCAAGTCCCGTGTTCTGTGCGAGAAAACCGATAGAAGCACTTTTCGTAATTGCAACACGGGCAACATTCGGTTCGGGCTGCGTTTCGGGATCCTCCGTACCTGTGATTATTCTTAACAGCGTAGATTTACCGCAGCCATTTATTCCGACAAGACCGATACGGTCGTTATCTTCAATTGTCAGCGCAACATTGTCGAGAATAGTGTTTCCGTTATATATTTTGCTGACATTTTCAAGTGATAAAATCATATATGTTCTCCATTTTT
>CAMJES010000015.1 GCA_946404705.1 uncultured Ruminococcus sp.
ACCACCGAGATCTACACTCTTTCCCTACACGACGCTCTTCCGATCTAAGCTGACAAGGCTAACACAGGCGACGGCACAATGACAGATGACGTTATCCGTCTTAGAGAAGAGATCACAGATCAGATCAACGCTCTCAAGGGCATGAAGAAGATGGCTGAAATTTACGGCTACGATATCTCCCAGCCTGCAAAGAACGCTAAGGAAGCTGTTCAGTGGCTCTACTTCGGCTACCTCGCTGCTATCAAGACACAGAACGGCGCTGCAATGTCCGTTGGCCGTGTATCTACATTCCTTGACATTTACATTGAAAGAGATATCAAGGCAGGAATCCTCACAGAATCCGAAGCTCAGGAACTTATCGACCACATGGTAATGAAGTTCAGAATGGTTAAGTTCGCAAGAATTCCTTCCTACAATGAACTCTTCTCCGGTGACCCTGTATGGGCTACACTCGAAGTTGCAGGTATCGGTATGGACGGACGTTCAATGGTTACAAAGAACGACTTCCGTTTCCTCCATACTCTTGAAAACATGGGACCTTCTCCCGAGCCGAACCTCACAGTTCTTTATTCTTCCGCTCTTCCCGAAACATTCAAGAAGTATGCAGCTAAGATCTCTATCGACACAAGCTCGATCCAGTACGAGAACGATGATATCATGAAGCCTGTATGGGGCGATGACTACTCCATCTGCTGCTGCGTATCCGCTACACAGACAGGTAAGGAGATCCAGTTCTTCGGCGCTCGTGCAAACCTCGCTAAGGCTCTTCTCTACGCTATCAACGGCGGTGTTGATGAAAAGCTCGGCGTTCAGGTCGGACCTGCTTATCAGGGAATCACATCCGAATACCTTGATTACGATGAGGTTATCAAGAAGTATACTGTAATGCTCGATTGGCTCGCAGGACTCTATGTAAATACTCTTAACCTTATCCACTATATGCACGATAAGTATTACTACGAAGCAGCTGAAATGGCTCTTATCGATACAGATGTAAGACGTACATTCGCAACAGGTATCGCAGGCTTCTCACACGTTATCGACTCCCTCTCCGCTATCAAGTATGGCAAGGTAAAGGTTGTTCGCAGCGATGTTGAGATCAAGAACAAGAAGGGTGAAGTTATCGGCGTTGCTAAGGATGTTGCTACTGACTTCGTTGTTGAAGGCGACTTCCCGAAGTACGGCAACGATGACGACAGAGCTGACGAGATCGGTGTATGGCTCCTTAAGACATTCCTTGATATGATCAAGAAGAGACACACATACAGAAATTCCGAGCCTACAACATCTATCCTTACTATCACATCCAACGTTGTATACGGTAAGGCTACAGGCGCTCTTCCCGACGGACGTAAGGCAGGCGCTCCGTTTGCTCCGGGTGCTAACCCCTCTTACGGCGCAGAGCAGAACGGTCTTGTTGCATCGCTCAACTCTACTGCTAAGCTTCCTTACGTTTGGGCTCTCGACGGTATCTCCAATACTCAGTCCATGAACCCTGAGGCTCTCGGAAACAACAAGCCCGAAAGAATCGACAACCTCGTTGCTGTTATGGACGGTTACTTTGATCAGGGCGCTCACCACCTCAACGTAAACGTATTTGGCAGAGAACTTCTCGAAAAAATCAAGGCTGATCCTAAAAACCCTGAATACGCTAACTTCACAATTCGTGTATCCGGTTACGCTGTACGTTTTGTTGACCTCACACCTGAGCAGCAGGATGACGTTATCTCCAGAACATTCCACGCTTCCAGATAATTGAACGTGAAAATTAAGGCATAATAATTATAATGGCAGGCGAAGCTTTTTGCCTGCCATTTTTCTAAGGAAGTGAAAATATGGAAAATATCAAAGGTAAAATTCATTCAATTGAAAGCTTCGGTTCGGCTGACGGCCCGGGCGTAAGATATATATTCTTTTTAAAGGGATGTCCAATGCGCTGCAAATACTGTCATAACCCCGATACATGGGGTTCGCCGATAGTTGCCGATGAGCTTACTCCGCAGGAAGCTTATGATAAGGCTGCACGATACAAACCTTATTGGAAAAGCGGCGGCGGAATTACTGTCAGCGGCGGCGAGGCTCTTCTCCAGATAGATTTCGTTACCGAGCTTTTTAAAATTGCAAAAGAGCATGGCGTAAACACCTGCATCGACACCTCGGGGCAGCCGTTTACACGCAGCGAACCGCAGTTTTCAAAGTTCAAGGAGCTTATCAAGTACACCGACCTTTTCCTGCTTGACATAAAGGAGATAGACAACGAAAAACACAAGGAGCTTACCGGCTGTTCTAACGAGAGTATTCTTGACTTTGCAAGATTTCTTTCCGATGAAGGAAAGCATATGTGGATACGCTATGTTTTAGTTCCTACCGTGACAAACGCCCGTGAAGATCTTGAACAAACAAGGGCATTTATCGACACGCTCAAAACCGTTGACCGTGTTGAGGTTCTCCCCTATCACACTCTCGGCGTTTTCAAGTGGGAAACTCTCGGACTCAAATATGGTCTTGAAGGTGTTCCTACTCCGACAGCCGATGAATTAAAGGAAGCCAAAGAAATTCTCGGCGCACTTTAATTATTTTGCACCTTATAGACTTGCAAATAGGTTTATAAGGTGCTTTTTTACAAAAATCGACAAAAAATTTATAAATAGTGCCAAATGTATGCGAAAATGAAAAATTATTCCGCTTTGAATTGTATATATAATAGAACAGCACAATTTAAGGAGGAAAAATGTATGAAAATCAAAAGTGTTATAGCATTATTTGCAGCCGTATCTTTTCTTACAGCCTGCGAAAAAGTGTCCGAGACAAATGGGATTGACAAAGCTGAAAGCATCACTTCCGATTTAGGTAATATAACATCTGTCGCAAGTATTACAAGCACTACAAACAATGAAACAACAATCAAAGCAAATGAAAAAACTGAAAAATCGACCGACAATTACAATGTGGAGTATGGGGAGAACGGCGAAGATACGATCACATCGGAAACTATCAACGAAATTATTACTGAAGTAAGTGAAACTACTGTATCAGAAAATTTGGGCGATTCAACTCTCTGGGAGCATATAGAGATAGAACCGCAATGCGCACCGTCATTTGGCTTTTCTTTTGACCTGCCTGGTGACTGGGGCTATGAATCCGTACAGACAGATGATGAAGCAACAAGCTGCATTTCAGTTTATATTAAACCCAATACAGAATCAAGTGGATTTATCACTATTGAATATTCTCGTGGCGGAATCGGCGTATGCGGAACAAATCTGAACGAAGAAAACATTGTTTTTAACGGCTATTCGGCTGTTAAAGGAACATACGGCGGTTCGGATAACTGGGACTTCATCTTTTTGAATGATGATTATTCGGGCTGCGGTGTTTTCAACAATGCTTCGGAATGGTATGACGATCATGCAGACGAAATTGAACATATTCTATCGACAGTTGAGTTCAAGCTTTACGAATAATTGTCGTTTTTACCATTTTATTTAACCCTTTACAGTAAAATATAAACAAAATGTAAAACCACGAAATGGCTGTTGACTTTTTCGGCGTTTAGTGATATAATTTTATCAGTTAAACCGTTAACCTTTAAGGGCAATCCGGAGAGATTGACAAGGCAAGCCGGTCATAAACTTAATAATTACGAAACAAGCCGATTTTTGATTAGACACAGCCATAACTGCAAGCTTTTTTCGTGTAAATAGAGTTTATCCCTACCTGCCTGAATTTTCAGACAGGTATTTTTTATATATGAATGAAACGAGGTGCAGAAAATGGAAAATGAACGGCAGGAAAAAGCGGTCATTCTTGACGGTTCTTCAATAAATCGTGCTATTTCACGAATTTCTTACGAAATATTGGAGCGGAACAAAGGCTCGGAAAATATCTGCATCATTGCGATAATGTCTGGCGGATTGAATATTGCTTCAAAAATCGCCGCAAAGATAAACGAGCTTGAAGGAACAACGGTAAAAGTCGGTGCGCTTGACATAACCTCCTGCCGCGATGACGAACGCCACGCTCCCGACTGTGACAAGACGGTAATTGATTTCGATGTCACAGGGAAAAAGATCATCCTTGTTGACGATGTTATCTTTACAGGACGAAGCGCGAGAGCTGCAATTGACGCACTTATAAAACGCGGACGCCCCCAGTCGATACAGCTTGCTGTTCTTATTGACAGAGGTCACAGAGAACTGCCGATACGCCCCGATTATGTCGGAAAAAACGTTCCGACCTCCCGCGATGAATCCGTTAAGGTTTTCTTTGACGGAAAAGACGGAAAGGTTGTTATTTTTGATAAAAACGATAAAAAGGAGGAAAACGCTTGAACAGCATACTATTTAAAAATGTTCGGATAGTTGACGCAGATACCGATACTGTCGGAGATGTTTTAATAAAGGACGGTATTATTGCAGATATCGGCACAGTTTCCGAAGCTGCTGAAAGAACCGTTGACGGAAACGGAAAGCTTGCAGTTATGCCTGCGCTTTTTGATATGCACGTTCATTTCCGCGACCCCGGATTTACCCATAAGGAAGATGTTCTGACGGGCTGTGCTGCTGCGCTTGCAGGCGGAGTTTCGGGCGTTGTTTGTATGCCTAACACAAAACCTCCTATCGACAGCAAGGAAACTGTCGATTACATTGTACAAAAGGCTGCTCCAACAGGCGTTTCCGTTTACCCTGCCGGCTGTGTAACAAAGGGAATGCTCGGAAAAGAGCTTTACGACCACTCCTCTATCGGAGTTAAGATAATATCCGATGACGGTCGTCCCGTTGAAAATGCGGAACTGCTCCGTCAGGCGATGATCGAATCAAACAAGAACGGAATTCTGATTGCTTCACATTGCGAAGATCTGAACATTATCAATGGCGGAATCGTAAATGATGGCGAGGTTTCGTCAGAGCTTGGACTAAAAGGCATGAACAGAGCTTCCGAGGACAGCATTACCGCCCGTGAGATAGCACTTGCAATGAGTGCAGACGCACGAATCCATATATGCCACGTTTCCACCGAGGGAAGTCTTGATTTTATCCGTGAGGCAAAGGCAAGGGGCGTCAAAGTGACCTGCGAAACCTGTCCGCACTATTTTATGTACACAGACGAGAAGATACGCTCGCTTGACGCGGATTACAGAATGAATCCGCCGCTTAGAACAGAGTGCGACCGTGCTGCTGTTGAGAAAGCGGTTCTTGACGGAACTATCGACTGCATTGTTACCGACCATGCACCCCATGCAGCAGAGGAAAAAGCCGATTTTGCAAAGGCTCCTAACGGTGTTGTGGGACTTGAAACCTCGCTTGCTGCAATGCTTACACATTTTTATCATACGGGAAAGCTTTCACTTTCAAGGATATCCGAAATGATGTCCGCAGAGCCGAGAAGACTGCTCGGAATTCCCGAGATATCAATGAAAAAGGGTGCAAAAGCTGATATCATTCTTATAAATACGGAAAAAGAATGGACGGTCGACCCCGAAAAGCTTCACTCAAAATCACATAACACGGTTTTCAAGGGTGAAAAATTCAAGGGTCAGAACCTTATGACTATTACAGACGGAATCATCCGCTTTGAAAGATAAAAGGAGTGTTGAAAATGTCATTTGACAGACTTATCGCAAAAATCATCGAAACGGGGAACCCTACGGTTGTCGGACTTGACCCGAAGCTTGACTATGTTCCCGAATTCATCAAAAAGAAGGCTTTCGCAGACAAGGGCGCTGACTTAAAGGGCGCTGCAAAAGCTATCCTTGAATTTAACAAGGCTATTATTGATGAAATATATGACATTGTTCCTGCAATAAAGCCGCAGGCAGCTTACTACGAAATGTACGGCTGGCAGGGCGTAAAAACGCTTTACAAAACAATTGAATACGCAAAAAGCAAAGGTATGTTTGTCATGGTTGACGGAAAGAGAAACGATATCGGCGCTACAATGGAGGCTTATACGAACGCTTATCTCGGAAGCGCAGAGGTTGACGGTGTAAGCTTTGAAGGCTTCGGCGCTGACGCACTCACGGTCAACGGTTATCTCGGAACTGACGGTATCGCACCTCTTACAAAGGTTTGTGCCGAAAATGACAAAGGTATCTTTGTTCTTGTCAAGACCTCCAATAAGTCCTCGGGTGAGCTTCAGGACAGAATTCTTGACGATGGAAAGACTATCTACAACACAATGGGCGAAATGTGTGAAGAATGGGGCAAGGACACTATCGGCAAGTACGGTTACTCTGCTGTCGGCGCAGTTGTCGGCGCAACATATCCCGAACAGCTTGCCGAAATGCGCGCAAAGCTTCCGCACACGTTCTTCCTTGTCCCCGGCTACGGCGCACAGGGCGGCGGCGCAGAGGGTGTTGCAAAAGCATTCGACGAAAAAGGTCTTGGCGCTATCGTGAATTCTTCAAGAGCTGTTATGACGGCTTACAAAAAGGAAGAATGCGATGAAAAAGACTTTGCCAAGGCTGCAAGAAGAGAATGCATCCGCATGAGAGAGGACATAACCTCGTTTGTTACTGCACTTAAAAAGTAAACATAAATTTAAATAAATCGGGAGGAAAAATAATGTCTTTATTCAACACAGGCGATAAAGCGTACATTATGCTTGAAAACGGCAAGATTTTCGAGGGCGTATCTTTCGGAGCAAAGGGAACTTCCTTCGGCGAGATCGTTTTTACCACAAGCATGACCGCTTATCAGGAAACTCTCACAGATCCGAGCTACCTCGGTCAGATCGTTACCCAGACGTTTCCACTTATCGGAAACTACGGCGTGAACAGCAGCGACGGTGAATCCGACAAATCATACGTTAAAGGATATATCGTCAGAGAATGGTGCAACTCACCCTCCAACTTCCGCATGGAAGGCGACATCAACGAATTCCTTATTAAAAACAACATTATCGGTATCCACTCTATCGACACTCGTTCTCTTACAAGAATTATCAGAGATCACGGTGTTATGAACGGCGTTATCACAACGGAAAACATTTATGAGAAGAAGGATGAATTCCTTAAAAAGATATCCGAATTCAAGATCGTAGATGCTGTTAAATCCGTAACGATCGCCGAGAAGAAAGAATACACTTCCGATAATCCGCTTTACAATGTTGTTCTTTACGATTTCGGCTACAAGCGCAATATCCGCCGTCAGCTTTTGAAGCTCGGCTGCAATGTTACTATCGTTCCGGCTTCTACTACTGCGGAAGAAGTTATCGCAATGAATCCCGACGGAATCATGCTTTCAAACGGCCCCGGAGATCCTGCCGAGAACACGGCTGTTATCGCTGAGCTTAAAAAGCTTACAACTGCAAATATCCCAATTTTCGGTATCTGCCTCGGACATCAGCTTATGGCTCTTGCAAACGGTGCAAAGACAGAAAAGCTCAAATATGGTCACAGAGGTGCAAATCAGCCCGTTATTGACCTTGAGATCGACAAGACTTTTGTTACTTCTCAGAACCACGGTTATGCTGTTATCAACGACAGCGTTCCTTCCGATGTTGGTCAGGTTTCGCACATCAATGCAAACGACAAGACTTGTGAGGGTATTCGCTACAAGACTTTCCCCTGCTTCACAGTTCAATTCCACCCCGAAGCTTGCGGCGGTCCGCTCGACACATCTTATCTTTTCGATAAATTTATAGAAATTGTCAAGAAAAACAAGGAGGACAAGTAAAATGCCGCTTCGTAATGATATAAAAAAGGTCCTCGTTATCGGTTCGGGTCCTATTGTTATCGGACAGGCTGCCGAGTTTGACTATGCAGGAACTCAGGCTTGCCGTGCGCTTAAGCAGGAGGGTCTTGAAGTTGTTCTTATCAACTCCAACCCTGCTACGATTATGACAGACAAGGCTATGGCTGACAAGGTTTATATTGAACCGCTCACGCTTGACGTTGTTAAAGAGATAATAGAAATTGAAAAGCCGGACAGCGTTCTTTCAACGCTCGGCGGTCAGACGGGTCTTACGCTCTCAATGCAGCTTGCAGAAGAAGGCTTCCTTGAATCGCACGGAGTTAAGCTGCTCGGCGCAAATCCCGAAACTATCCACAAGGCTGAAGACAGACAGGCTTTCAAGGACACTATGGAAAAGATCGGCGAGCCTTGTATTCCGTCTAAAGTCGTTGAAGATCTTGAGGACGCTGTTGATTTCGTAAAGAATGAGATCGGCTACCCTGTTATTATCCGTCCTGCGTTCACTCTCGGCGGTACGGGCGGCGGTATCGCAAACAACGAAGAGGAGCTTCGCGATATTGCAACAAACGGACTTCGCCTTTCCCCTATTCATCAGATACTTGTTGAAAAATGTATTTCCGGCTGGAAAGAGATCGAATTTGAAGTTATCCGTGACCGCAAGGACAATGTTATCACGGTCTGCTCAATGGAAAACTTTGACCCTGTCGGCGTTCACACGGGCGACTCTATCGTTATTGCTCCTGCTGTAACGCTTTCAAATCAGGAATACCAGATGCTCAGAACAGCTGCGCTCAACATCATTTCCGAACTTCAGGTCGAGGGCGGATGCAACTGTCAGTTTGCGCTCAACCCGACATCGTTTGAATATGCTGTTATCGAAGTTAACCCGAGAGTTTCGCGTTCCTCCGCACTTGCTTCCAAAGCAACAGGCTATCCTATTGCAAAGGTTGCTACCAAGATTGCTATCGGATATACTCTTGATGAAATCGTAAACGCTGTAACGGGAAAGACTTATGCCTGCTTTGAGCCTGCTATCGACTATGTTGTTGTAAAGTTCCCGAAGTGGCCTTTCGACAAGTTCGTATATGCTAAGAGAACGCTCGGCACACAGATGATGGCGACCGGTGAAGTTATGGCTATCGGCACATCATTTGAACAGGCTATGATGAAAGCTGTACGCTCTATCGAACTCGGAATGGACAGCATGAACCTCAAAAAGCTTGCAGATATTCCGACAGAGGAAATAGAAAAGCTTCTTTACAATGTCGATGATGAACGTTCATTCGTTGTATTTGAGGCGCTTAAGCGCGGTATTTCCATTGACAAGATACACGATATCACAAAGATAGACAACTGGTTTATTTCCAAGCTCAACAATCTTGTTGAACTTGAAAAATACCTTGCTGAAGGCACACTTACCGAAGAAAAATATGACCTTGCAAAGCGTTACGGCTATCTTGACAGCACTATCGAGCGCATAAGCGGTCAGAAATGCCCGAAGCACCGTGATTTTGTTTACAAGATGGTTGACACCTGCGCAGGCGAATTCAAGGCTGAAACACCATACTTCTACTCAACTTATGATGAAGAAAACGAAGCTCTCCAGTTCCTTGAAAGAAAAAAATCGGACAAAAAGAAGATCATCGTTTTCGGTTCAGGCCCTATCAGAATCGGTCAGGGTATCGAATTCGACTACTGCTCCGTTCATTGCGTTTGGGCGCTCAAGGAAATGGGTTATGAAGCTGTTATCTGCAACAACAACCCCGAAACGGTTTCCACCGACTTTGACACGGGCGACAGACTTTATTTTGACCCGCTTACAAAAGAAGATGTTGCTTCGCTTATCGCAACAGAAAAGCCGGACGGCGTTGTTGTTCAGTTCGGCGGTCAGACTGCTATCAAGCTTACAAAATATCTGAAAGAACTCGGCGCAAACATTCTCGGAACCTCTGCCGACAGCATTGACGCTGCCGAAGACAGAGAACGTTTTGACGAGCTTCTCAACAAGTGCGGAATTCCCCGTCCTGCAGGACACACGGTAATGAACGTTGACGAAGCACTCGCTGCTGCTGAAAACCTCGGTTATCCCGTGCTTATGCGTCCTTCCTACGTTCTCGGCGGTCAGAATATGATAATCGCACATTCCGATCAGGATATTATCGAATATATGGCGATCATCACAAGAGGCGGACTTGAAAACCCTGTTCTTATCGACAAATATATGATGGGCAAGGAAGTTGAAGTTGACGCTATCTGCGACGGTACCGATTTCCTTATCCCCGGAATTATGGAGCATATTGAACGTGCAGGAATCCACTCGGGCGACTCTATCTCCGTTTACCCTGCAATGACGCTCACAAAGAAAATTCGCGAAACTATCATTGATTACACCAAGAAGCTTGCATTTGAGCTTAAAGTAATCGGACTTGTAAACATTCAGTACGTTGTTTACAACAACGAGGTTTATGTTATCGAAGTTAACCCCCGTTCTTCAAGAACCGTTCCTTATATTTCAAAGGTAACGGGCGTTCCTATGGTCGATATCGCAACAAAGATCATGCTCGGCGAAAGCCTTAAGGAGCAGGGCTATGAAAGCGGACTTTACAAGGAAGCTGAATACATCGCAGTAAAGGTTCCCGTTTTCAGCTTTGCAAAGCTCCACGATGTTGATACAGCACTCGGACCCGAAATGAAATCCACAGGTGAGTGTCTTGGTATTGCACACAACTTTGAGGACGCACTTTACAAGGGACTTGTCGGCGCAGGCTATGATCTCACCAAGAAAACGGGCGGCGGTGTTCTTATTACCGTTCGTGATACCGACAAGCAGGAGATCCTCTATGTTGCCGAAAAGTTTGAACGCCTTGGCTTCACTATCTATGCGACAAGCGGAACAGCTTCTATCCTTAACAAGAATATGATAGCAGCAAACGTTGTGCGCAAGGTTTCCGAGGAAGGCCCGAACGTTATGGATCTGCTCGACAGCGGAAAGATAGACTACGTTATTTCAACCTCTGCAAAGGGCAGACTTCCTGCACTCGACAGCGTTAAAATTCGCCGCAAGACGGTTGAGCGCTCTATCTGCTGCTTAACTGCGATTGATACGGCAAATGCTGTTGCTGATATTCTTGCAATGGGCAAAGAAATTGACGATATTGAAATGGTTGACATTACAAAAATCTAAAAAATCACAAAAAATTAACGCAGCCTGTCCCGATAATTTGGGCAGGCTCGTTTAGAATTTGACTGAGATTGGAGGAACATTATGAGCTGGGACGAAAAACTTGATTCAAGCTTTCTGCGCGATCAGAATTTCAACATAAATGGTGAAAGAATGAGAGTTGCTGTTCGCGGTTTTAAAGTTTCGCTTATATATGAGCTTATTAGCAGCGCAGTAATGATGTATATTTCGTTTCTGAATATTGTTTATAAGCTATCTCACGTTATCTCAACTTCAGTTGCAGCAAATATCCTTAGTAAGATCAACGAAATAATAGTTGATACGGGAAAGAACGTATCTGCGACCGAATATAACACAAGCGGCTGGTTGATTACAATTCCGCTTGCTTTGATCACGATCGTACTCTCGATTCTCGGAAATTCTTTTAATCTGAAATTTGCTCCAAAAGTTATGGCTTTCATTTATCCTGCGCATATTATTCTAGGGATACTCGCAGGGTTTGGACTTTTTGATGATATGAACAACATTGCGGCTGTTTTGCTTATTATCTATGGTTTAGCCGGTTTCTGGGTCAATGATCTGACAACGCGCGGACTGAAAGAGCTTGACTATCTTGTTACTCAGGAAGGCTTTCCAACGTTCAATCTTGCAATGTTTTATTTTCGCCGTTCACATTATGCAAAAATGCGTGAAAAATGGCTTGAACATAATCCCGAAAAAAGCGAACCTTCCAGAATTATCACCGAAGAAAAGCGCATGGAAATGCTTGACGTAACGGCGGAAGAGGAAAAACCCGGAATTATCCCGAATATTCAGGTTACATCGGAATCTGCCGAGAAATGGCTTGAACAGAACAAGCTTGAAACCGATAAAAAGCAGTATGACAGCGTTATGGAAAACGGTATGGACAATTTATCTACCGAAGATCTGGTTCTTCCCGATACCGATGAATACTACGAACAGAGTATTACACCTAAAGTTAAAAGACATTAAGGAGGTTTTTATGAAATATACACAAGGCTGCTATCCGATAGTATCTAAAACGGCTCTTGCAAAGGAAATCTATGATATGACAATACTCTGCCCCAATATTGCGGCAATTGCACAGTCGGGACAGTTCGTTAACATAAAGGTCGAGGGCTTTATGCTCCGCAGACCTATATCTATCTGCGGAATTGATAAAGAAAAAGGCACTCTGCGTATCGTTTTTGAGGTTCGCGGAAAAGGCACAAAGGAGCTTTCCCAGCTTTCCGAGGGAGATATGATAGACATTGTTGCACCGCTCGGCGGAAGAGGCTTTGAATTCGGCGACTATAAAAAGGCAATCATTATCGGCGGCGGAATAGGAAATCCTCCGATGGTTCCTATTGCCGAGCATTTCGGCTCTAATGCAAAAGTAATCAGCGGTTTCCGCAACGCTTCTGCTGTTATTCTTCAGGATGATTTTGCTAAAACGGGCGCAGAAACAATTCTTTGCACCGATGACGGTTCAGCCGGAAGAAAAGGCTTTGTTACCGAGGCTCTTGCAGAAGAGATCGCAAAGGAAAAGCCTGATATAATCTACGCTTGCGGCCCGTCCGTAATGCTTAAGAAAATAGTTGCAATTGCAAAGGAAAACGGCATAAAGTCGCAGGTTTCGCTTGAAGAAAGAATGGGCTGCGGCGTTGGTGCCTGCCTTGTCTGCGTTTGCAGAACTATCCGTGACGGCGAGGAGTTTTACTCCCATGTCTGCAAGGACGGCCCTGTATTTGACGGTGAGGAGGTAAATTTCGATGAATAAATTAGCTGTGAATTTTGCCGGAGTTGATTTTAAAAATCCGGTCATCCCTGCGTCGGGAACCTTCGGCTACGGAAAAGAATACGAGGAATTCTTTGACCTTTCCCGTCTTGGCGGCATAAGCGTTAAGGGAACAACGGAAAAGCTGCGCACAGGTAATCTTCCTCCGAGAATTGCGGAAACACCGTCCGGAATGCTCAACAGCGTTGGATTGCAGAACCCCGGCGTTGACCATTTTATCGCTCACGAGCTTCCTTATCTTATGAAAAAGGAAACGGTGATAATTGCAAATATGGCTGGATCCACCGCTGAAGGATACCGTGAGGTTGCGGAAAAGCTTGACAAAACCGATGTACCTATGATAGAGGTAAACATCTCCTGCCCGAATGTCAAGGCAGGCGGCGCAGCTTTCGGAGTATCCTGCGAGGGTGCAGCACAAATAACCAAGATCGTCCGTGCGGCAACCAAAAAACCGATAATGATAAAGCTCTCCCCTAACGTTACAAACATTGCCGAGATCGCAAAGGCTGTTGAAGCCGAGGGTGCTGACGCAGTTTCGCTTATCAATACTCTGCTTGGAATGAGGATAGATATCCGCACAAAACGTCCGATACTTCACAATAATGTCGGCGGATTATCCGGCCCTGCTGTTTTCCCTGTTGCCGTTAGAATGGTATGGCAGGTCGCAAACGCCGTTAAGATACCCGTATGCGGAATGGGCGGTATCTCAAATTGGGAGGACGCTGTTGAAATGATGATGGCAGGCGCTTCTACCGTTCAAGTCGGCGCTGCACTCTTCAACGACCCTCTTGCAGCTGTAAAGATAATTGACGGACTGCAGAAATATGTCGAAGATAATCATCTTAACAGCATAACCGATATTGTCGGCGCGGTTAATCCATGGTAAGCGGAGGTCATCTGCAAAAATAACATGGAAAACAAAAAAAGTATCCTTGAAAATCCTAAAATGGTGCTGCCTTCTGCAATGCTTTGCTGCCTTTTGTGGGGCAGCGCCTTTCCTCTTGTAAAAATCGGATTTTCTTGGCTAAATATCTCGTCAAACGACGTTCCTGCCGAAATACTTTTTGCAGGACTTCGTTTCACGCTCGCAGGTATCATTGCGATTATCATTACAAGCATTATCAGCGGAAAATTTCTCCGACCAACCAAGAAAAGTCTGCCGAAGGTATTCTCGCTGAGTATGTTTCAGACAATTTTGCAGTATCTTTTCTTTTATATTGGTCTTTCAAACACATCGGGAGTTAAGGCTTCGGTTATAGAAGCAATGAATGTGTTTGTTGCGCTTATTGTTTCCTGCCTGATATTCCGACTGGAAAAGTTTACGGCAGCTAAGGTCATTGGAAGCGTGGTCGGTTTTGCAGGAGTTGTTCTTATCAACATAAGCAAGGGCGACCTTATCGGCGGAATAACTCTGACCGGCGAGGGATTTATTCTTATTTCGACCGTTGCCTATGCTTTTTCCTCTGTTTTGATGAAGCATTGGTCGGGCGAGGAAAACCCGATGATGCTCAGCGCATGGCAGTTTTTTGTCGGCGGAATTGTGATGTCGGCCGTTGGCTTTGCGCTTGGCGGAAGAATAAGCGGATTTGAGTTTAAATCGATACTTCTTCTCTTGTATCTTGCGGCGCTTTCGGCTGTTGCATATTCGCTCTGGGCTTCGCTGCTGAAATATTATCCTGTTTCGAGGATAGCAGTTTACGGCTTTATGAATCCTGTTTTCGGGTTCATTCTTTCCGCATTTCTGCTCGGCGAGTCGGAAGCTTTCGGCTTGAAAAGCATTGCGGCTCTTATCCTCGTATGTTCGGGAATTTATATCGTAAATACATCAAAAAAAGCAAACAAGACTTGATTTTGTCTTGTTTGCTTTTTATTCTTCATCAAGCTTTTCCTTGATTATTCCGTAGATAATCGAAGTTATCGGAACAGCTAAAAGTATACCCAAGCAACCGCCGAGCTTTGCTCCTATCAGTATCGCAAGCAGTACGGGCAATGGAGGAAGTCCCATGCTTTTTCCGACAACCTTCGGATAGATAAGGTTATTCTCAAGCTGCTGCAGAATGATTATAAACACAACAAACCATACCGCCGAAATGGGCTTGACAAGAAACAGCAGAAAAGCGCACGGAATTGTTCCGATTATCGCACCGACAACCGGCAGAAGCGCCGTAATTCCGATGATAAAGCTTATTAGCAGCGCATAATCGAACCTGAACAGCTTCATTCCGATATAACAAAGCAATCCGAGAATTGCCGCCTCAGTAATCTGTCCGCTTACAAAACGCGAAAAAACATCATATACGGTATAATACAGCTTTGCATAGCGTTCATATCGCTGCTGTGACATTATCCTGCGTGATATCCTGCGGACGATAGACCGCAGTTTATCCTTTGAAATAAGAATATATATAGAAATTATCATCCCGATAAAAATATCGGTCAGCAGTCCGACAAATCCTGCGGTTTTTCCATAAAAATCAGCGGCTATCTCGGGTAGCTTATCCCCCACTTTTTCAATTATTGAGCCGATTGCAGGAATTATCCCGAGTCGGTCTTTTTCCAAAAACACACTATAAAAATATCGTATGCGTTCAAAATAAAAATCGCTGTTTGCAGCAAGTTTTTTTACGCTCTCTATCGTTTGAGGAATAATTATCCCGACAGCCGCCGCTATCGCAGCGATAAGCAAAATATATCCCAAAATAACCGACAGTACCCAACGGCTTTTATGGCGTTCGCTTTGTGAGCTTGTTCCCGTTCTGGTCATACAATTGAATGAAGTGTAATGCCGCTTCGAAGAAACAAACATTGCCTTATCGGAGAATTTGCCTAACATATCATATATTTTGCAAACAGGACGGTTTATCACAAAAGCCGCAGCCATTCCTATCAAAATCGGGCGCAAAACTCTGAACGCTTCACCGATAAACTTTATCGCAAGCTCGGGATTTACCGCTGCTGCAAGCAGCAATATTCCGCAAAATATCATAACCTTGTGTTTACGTTCCACCGCTGCTCACCCTTTCGATCATCTCTATTATATTTTAATCAGAAGATCATTCGGGTATTCATAAAACAGGGTATCGAGCCAAAACTCAATACCCTGTTTTATTACTTTTCAACCGGTGTGCAGAGAACACGAACCTTCGGCAGCTTCTTGAGTGTGTAATAGTAGTTTACATCCCAGTCATCGCCCTGTGTGCTGTCGTTTTCGCCGCTTGCAGGAGGTGCAAAAAGCTTTAACGTCATATCAGCTGCGCCGTCAAGCGGCTTCTCAAAGAATGCACCCATAAGGTCAATTGTTCGAGCCTTGGGCGACTTATAGAACCACTTGCCGTTTATTTCAAGCATATAGTTTCCGTCATCGCTTTCATCAAATACAACCTCGCAGAAGTGCGGATTGCTGTCAAAATGAACTGGTATCGCAATGCCCTCAGCGTCCTCCGAGCCGCCCCATCTGAGCGTAACGGGAAGTGTTATTTCGTCATTCTGCTTCATTTCGGGGCTGAAAAGCTCGCTGTGTATTATTTCTTTGTATGTTTTCATAAGCGGCTGTTCAATGCCGACCTCGGGATTGTTAGGGTCTTCGATTTCAAGTCCGAGTCTTCCGCGGTCACGGAACTGATACATTGTAAAACCGCTGAACCAGTCGGGCTGTTCCTTTTTAAGTATATCGCAGAAATCCTGAACCATCTTCGCCTGATCGTAAGGGCCTGTTACATCACCGTCAGCGTTGAATTCAGCCATTGTCATAGGCTTGCCCTCGCCGCCGTTGAGGAACTTGAAACGCTCGTAGCTGAGCTTTGTTAGATGATAGGTATCCTCAACCTTGCTGCGTGAGTGGGAGGTTCCGCCGGGTTCAGCAACATCGAAAGGCCAGCCCCAATGGAGCGCCATATACTTATCGACCGACCATACATCGGCTGCAGGAATACATTGTGCAAATTCCTTTTCCATTTCCATTTCTTCGCCGTTTTCGGGATGCTCAATTCCGCCGATGCACATAACTGTTTTGACATTCGGTGCATATTCGTGGATTATATTGGAGAAATGTACAAAGAACTCTGCAACCTTTTCATAAGTAGCTCTCTTGTTGAACGAGAACCAGTTGCCAGTTGCTTCGTGGTTGATTCTGAGGAACATTCTTCCGAAAGGACGAAGATCCTTTGCAATTGCGATAAGCTGTTCGTCCGAAACGTTAGGGTCAACGGTAAGCGTGAGGTTTACGTCCTGTCCGTGACGGCGTACATCGCGCATAAATGTGAACGGTTCGCCCTTTGTATCACCCTCAAGTCCGCCCTTGTATGTGAAATAATCATCGTATGGATAATCCCATTGGAAAGAAATTTCCGCGTCCTTCATTACCTCGGAAATTCTTCCGGGGAATTCCTTATCAAGCGGATAATAGCAATACATCAACGAAACAGCTCTGTGCGGTCTGCCAAGCTTATTAATAATATAATCCTGATTTACATATTCTCCTCTTTCCGAACCGTCGCCAAGGTCAACCGCATACTTAGCTGCGCCCATGTGAACGCCGTAAATTTTGTCAGCCATGATTTATCCTCCCAATATATATATATACAAATTCATTCTAAGTTGAAAACGTTTTCAACTCTTTTACTTTATGATACAACATTTACAAAGAAAATGCAAGGGATATTTAAAAATTTACGTTTTGTACAAAATTATAAACAAGTTTTCGAAAAAAAAAAGCATGAGAAGACCAATTTGTTTCTCATGCTTTTATTCTCTCATATAAATGGGAATTTGTCGCAAATTGTAGGGGCGGATTCTATATCCGCCCGATTCACGGAATATCGTTACACGGGCGG
>CAMJES010000016.1 GCA_946404705.1 uncultured Ruminococcus sp.
TCATAGCCGGTGACTGGAGTTCAGACGTGTGCTCTTCCGATCTCTGCAATGCTCTCTTCAATGAAAAGCTCCGCCTGCATATCCGCTTCATTTTTGGCGGTTCCCGAGATAATGTTAAGGTCGGCGTCACCATCGATAGTTCCTTTGAAAATACCGTTGACCGTGCCGCTGATATTGCCGCGCACAAGACCGTCAACAATTATCTTTCCGCTTGAAGTATGCCGCCTTATTTTAGATTTAACGGAGAACGAAGTCTTTTCGATGATTCCTCCGCCGAGAAGAAGTATCTGCGGAAGAACAAACATAACTATAATAAGCGATATGACAGTACCTCTGCCCAAAGCCTGACCTATTCCGACTATCGTGGCTTCGGATGAAAGCTGACCTATAAGTGCGCCTGCGATAGCAAGTATGCTGCCCGATGTGATAATGGTAGGGAAGCTGAGATTCATCGTCTGAATGATAGCGTCGCGGTGGCTCATCTTGTTTTTTAGCTCCATATATCTTCCCGAAATTACAATAGCATAGTCGATATTTGCACCCATTTGTATTGAGCTTACGATAAGATATGCCATAAAGAAAATATCCTTGTGTTCGATAGTCGGGAAAACAAAGTTTATCCAGATAACGCCCTGAATAACAAGTATAAGCAGGAGCGGCATTCCGACCGATGTGAATGTGAACAGCAGAACTACGAGAACTACAAGCACGGAAAGTACGCTTACAACAATGTTGTCGGTGCTGAACGATGTGCAGAAATCATAGTTTGCGGTCGAGTCGCCGACAAGGTAAATATCACCGTCGGGATAGTATTTTTTCGCAATTGCACGAACTTCATCAATAGCGCCGAAGGTGTCATCTCCGCTGAGCGGAAGGTCGAAAAACAGCAGCATACGCGAGAAATTCTCACCCTGAAGCTGAAGCTTTGCGTTGTTTATCTGAACATAAGCGTCATTCAAGGTTTCGGTGAGGTCATCATCAAGTGTTACATAGCCCTCGTCAATTTCCTTGTGGATAAAGATGAACATATCCATCAGCGGAACGCTGTATGAAGAGATACCGCCGACTATTTTGCCGTAGTTGTCGCCGTTTGCGGCATAAGCGGCATAAGCAAGCTCCGCAACTTCAAAATCAACATCGGTCAGCTCGGAGAACTGGCGCGGAGTGAGCTTGTCAGTGAGCATATATCCGCCGAGCGCTTCGGTGTTGGAAAGTCCGACTGCGCTTGCGATGTAGTCTTTTGAGGTTATCTCGGCAAGAAGCTCTTTTTCCGTATCGTAATCGCCTGTGGGAACGATAAGCGCCATCATATTTTTCGTGCCGAAATTTTCCTTGATAAGCTTGTCGGTTTCCTGCGAAGCGTTGGTGATAGGCGTTTCGATAGTATCATAGCTGTAAACGTAAGGAGTCTTGGTTGAAAGATAGCCTGCAACGGCGATGATAGCTATGAAAACAAACGGAATGACTTTTCTTGTCGCATAAGCGAATTTTCCGACAAAGTCGATCTTCGGGATAAAGCTTTTGTGGTGCGTTTTATCAATAAGATTGCCGAAAAGAACAAGGACTCCCGGCATGAGCGTGAATACCGACAAAAGACTGAGCAGGATAGCTTTTATAAGGTTTATGCCCATATCGGGGCCTATCTTGAACTGCATGAAAAGCAGCGCCGCAAGTCCGCCTATGGTCGTGAGCGAGCTTGAAAATATCTCGGGTATCGACTTGGAAAGCGCAATAATGACAGCTTCGCGGATAGGGAGCGTTTCATGCTCTTCCTTGAAACGGTTGCAGAGAATTATCGCATAGTCTATCGAAAGCGCAAGCTGGAGAACGATAGTTACCGAGTTGGAAACGAACGATATCGTTCCGAGCAGGAAGTTCGTACCCATATTTATTATTGCGGAGGCGAGGAAGGTGATTATCAGAACGGGTATCTCCGCATAAGTCTGCGAGGTGACGAAAAGCACAGCAAGCACTACTATGCAGACGAGTACAATGACAACGTTCATCTCGTTCGCAATAAGCTCGGAGGACTGGTCGCCCATTGTAGTCTGAACGAACAGGTCGTAATCCGAAAGGCTCTCTTTCAGCTCGTCAAGAGCTTCAAGCGCACGGTCGTCATCTTCGGGATAGACAAAAGTAACGTCAAAAAGTGCGGTCGAATTGACAAAGTGTTCGTCCGAATCATCGAAAGTACACGTTGAAACGTCATCGCAGCTTTTTATTATCTCCTCTATCTTTTCTGCGTCGTCAATTGTGACGTTCGCAGCAGCTATCTTTGCGGAGCCGAAGGTCGTGAATTCTTCTTCCATAAGGTCAAGACCTGCTTTTGTTTCCGTTCCGTCCGGAAGATACGCCGTAAGGTCGTTTTCAACGTTCACCCAGCTTTGCGAGAACGCCGAAAAGATGATAAGTATCGCAAAGATAAGAAAAAACAGGTTGCGCTTATCAACGATAAATGTTGAAAGCTTTGTCATAAAGCTTTCGGATTTGTTATTGTCTGCCATACATTTTCCTTCCTTAAGTCAGTAAAATTCGACTGATGAAAAAACTTTTACAACTTTCTGCATTTTGACAGTTGCAAAATCATTGACTATATGATATAATAAATTTATCATCACATCAAGATACAAAAATCCAATTCTGTGAGAATTTGGACAGATTTGCGGTTTTGTAAAAAATATACAGAAAGGAACCGAAAAATATGAAATACGATATGACGCAAAAGCTTTCAAAGGGTGCGGTACGAACTATCAACGCATTCACGGGAAGTATGTTTTCGCTGCTTTCCGAGAAATCGTTCGAGAGTATTTCGGTGAACGAGATATGTGTAAAGTGCGGATATCCGAGGGCAACGTTCTATAACTATTTTGACGATAAATACGACCTTTTGACCTGCTGCTGGATGATGCTTTCGCAGAAGATAAGGTTCGATGATTTTAAGTCGCTCAGCGGAAAAAGAGAGGTCATATATGTCTTTGCAGACAGAGTCTATGACCTTGGCACGGCAAATATTTCCTTAATACTGAAAATCGTCAGCTTCAACAACGAAACGGGCTATATGTTTACCAGCCTTAAATTTTTCATGAGCAACAAGATTCGTGAGATACTTGAAAGCGGAGCATTCAAAGAAACGGTTGTGCCGAAGGAGATTCTTATCGCTCACCACAGCAACACGCTTATGCTTGTTATGGAATGGGCTTTCAATAACCTTGACAAATGCACAAAGGAAGATGTAAAAAGGTATCTTGACTGTCTTCTCGGCGCGATTTGAGCAAAAAAAATCTGCCGTATAAAATACTAAACACCAATAAAATACAGGAAAAAATCTGCGCCGAAATCCATATATTTAAGATTGTCGGCTTGATTTTTTCCAAATTTTAAATGGTGTTTAGTATAAATATGGCAGAGCAGGTTTTTACATAAGCTGTTCTTTCATAAGCTTTTCTATTTCTTCTCGCTTTGCAAGGTCGTTCGAGAATGCGGTCGCGCCTCCTGCGGCAGTTCCGAGCTTTAAGGCATAGCTGAAATCGCCCTGTTCAAGACCTGCGATGAAGCCTGCAAGCATTGAGTCGCCTGCGCCGACCGAGTTTACAGCCGTTCCCTTGCAGGCAGGGCATTTGTGGATATCGCCGTTTTCACAGACGAGTATCGCGCCCTTTTCCGCCATTGAAACAAGGACGTTTTTAGCACCCATTTTCCGAAGCTTCATTGCGGCGGCGATGATCTTTTCGTCCGTATCGAGCGTTTCGCCGAACATCTCTTCCAGCTCAAAATTGTTCGGCTTGACAATGAACGGTTCATATTCAAGCACGTTGAGAAGAAGCTTGTTTGCGGCGTCAACAACAGCGCGGATATTTTTCGGCTTGAGTCGTTTGAGTATTTCCTCGTAAATATTCTCGGGAAGACTTCCGGGAACGCTTCCTGCAAGGACGAGAGTGTCATTCTCAGTAAGCGCGTCAAGCTTTGCAAACAGCTTGTTTATGTCGTCCTCGCCGATAGCAGGGCCTCTGCCGTTAAGCTCGGTTTCCGTGCCTGATTTTATCTTGACGCAAATTCTTGAAAAGCCTTCGGAAAGCTCGATAAAATCAGTTTCAACGCCCTCTCTTTGCACACCGTCGGCAATAGCCTTTCCGGTAAAGCCTGCTATAAAGCCGAGTGCTATAGATCTTACTCCGAGCCTGCCGAGAACGATTGAAACGTTGATGCCCTTTCCGCCGAAGTAGATTTCTTCGGCACTTGAACGGTTTACCCGTCCGACCTGCATTTCATTAGTATGAACAACGTAATCTACCGCAGGGTTGAATGTGACTGTATATATCAAATCGGTGACCTCCAAATTCATTTTTATCGTTTAAATTATACCGCTATGTTGGTGATATGTCAATAGGCTTGCTTCGTACATAAAAAATATAAAAAGGGGAATATGTAATTGTGAACAAGAAAATTATTTTATCGGTAATTATTGCACTGTGTGCGGCAATGAGCGGATGTGCAGCGGAAAACAATGAGGAGAATGTTCTTTTCGAAACGGAAGCTGTGACACAGAGCGTTATTTCTTCCGAAACGACATCGGAAACCACAACAGTTACGACTGCCGAAACAACTGAAATTGCTGAAACAGCTGAAACGACCGAAACCGCTATGACCGAGGATAGTTCCGAAAAAATATCGGTCAAATCGGAAGATATGAGCTTTACGGATTTTGCGTTTTATGAATGTTATACGGGAACAAAGGACGCAGGAGAATTAGGCGAAAAAGCGACAGAGTTTCTCAAATCGACCGAGGAATATGCGCAGTCGCAGAATTACAGTTATCTTTATAAAGATGAATTCTCCGATTATTTCGATGAACACGGGAACATCGTTCCGAAGATTCGTGCAAGCTATCCCGAGGATTATGACGGTGACGGAAAGACGGAAACGTTCCTGCTTGTGGATATTCCGTACAGCAATTATATCAACACCGAAAAGCCCGAAAACAGCTTTTCTGCGGTTTACAGCTTTCTTATTTTCGCAGACAGCGAACAAAATATGTCTGTTATCGATTATAACTGCGGAATGCATTATCCGAATTTTTTAGATTACGGAAACAGTAAACAGATAGTGATAGGCGGTTCGGGAAGCTGCGGTGCGGAAGACCATACAATAATATGGGGTGTGCGTGACGGAAAGGCTGTTTCTCTTTATGGTTTCAGAGGCGGCGTGTACAAGCAGGACTGTTTTATTTCCGTTTTCGGCTGGCAGTCAATGGGCGGAATGATGCTGTTTGACCCCGAAAGGTGTTGCTATATTCCTGTTGACGGCGTTATGTGCGATAAAGACGAAATAATGAAAATGGATACGGACAAAACGCTGGAGATCCTTTATGACGAAGATTATGGCATTTATTCTTCTGTTTCACTTATCGGCGGAAAATATTACTGCGTTGATGAGGGATTTATGGATGCAGGTGCTATTTATACATATTCGGACGGTCGATTTATTCCCGAGAATAATTCAAATATCAGAAACAACCATATTTATGCGGAGGATATGAATATCAACGCAAACGAAGTGCTTGTTGATTTTGATTATGACGAAGTTGTTTCGGAAATGACAAAAGTCAAAGCGGTAATTCCGACTTATTCGGTTGACGATATGTACGATTATTCAAAAAAGTGGATCAAAGAGGAATATGCTGCGTTTTTATCCAATGATAATGTTACCTATACCGCCGATGAGGTCGAAGTTACGGGATTTTACGGAGTTTATGACGGTTATATGGCAGTAAAATTGTCGGGCAGCAGCGAGGTGGTCATATTTATCCCTTATGATTATTACGATACAAGAAAAGCAAACTTCCTTGATATTGAAACGGCTCACAGCAGAGGATATTTGTCCGATGAAAACTTGGAGCTGCTGAAAGATGTTTTGAATCAATCCGAATGATTTGGTAAAATATTTACAAAATATTGTTGCAATATGGCGTGAATTATGATAAAATAAATATATATCTTTTTCCGAAAACGGAGGAATAATGTGATGACTGACAATATCCATACCGCTATCCGAAAGCTTATATGCTACGGACTTGAAAATAACCTTATTACAGCAGAGGACAGGATCTATTCTGCTAATGCAATCATTCATAAACTTGGAATGGACGAGTATCTTCCGCCCGATGAAAATTACTGCAATGTCGAGCTTGAACCCGTGCTTGCGGATATCCTTGACTATGCCGTTGAGAACGGTATCATAGAGGACAGCATTGTTTACAGAGATCTGTTCGATACCGAGATAATGGGCTGTCTTACTCCGCGCCCGTCCGAGGTCATCGAGAAGTTCCGCAGCATATACCGCGAAAAATCTCCGCAGGCGGCGACTGATTTCTACTATAAATTCAGCTGCGATACCGACTATATCCGCCGTTACCGCATCAAAAAGGACGTAAAGTGGACGACAGAAACGGAGTATGGTACGCTTGACGTCACGATCAATCTTTCCAAGCCCGAGAAAGACCCGAAAGCTATCGCGGCGGCACTTAATGCAAAGCAAAGTTCCTATCCTAAATGTCAGCTTTGCGAGGAGAATGTCGGTTACGCAGGTCGTGTAAACCACCCTGCCCGTGAGAACCACCGTATTATCCCGATAAAGATAAACGGCGACCGCTGGGCGTTCCAGTATTCGCCTTATGTTTATTATAACGAGCATTGCATCGTCCTCAACTGCCTGCATACGCCGATGAAGATAGACCGTGACGCGTTCGCAAAGCTGTTCGATTTTGTTGAGCAGTTTCCGCATTATTTTGTCGGCTCAAACGCAGACCTTCCGATAGTCGGCGGTTCAATTCTCACTCACGAGCATTTTCAGGGCGGACGTTACACATTCGCAATGGAGAACGCTCCCGTTGAGGAAGAATTCACGTTCAAAGGCTTTGAGGATGTCAAGGCAGGCAGGGTAAAATGGCCGATGTCGGTTATCCGTATTTCCTGCCGTGATTATGAACGCCTTGTTGAGCTTGGCGATAAGATCTTGACCGCTTGGAGAGGTTACACCGACAAGGACGCATTCATTTTTGCCGAAACGGACGGCGTTCCGCACAACACTATCACACCTATCGCGCGCAAGAGAGGAAACGACTTTGAACTTGACCTCGTTCTGCGCAACAATATCACCACGGACGAGTATCCGCTCGGCGTTTATCATCCGCATCCCGAGCTTCACCATATTAAAAAGGAGAATATCGGTCTTATCGAGGTAATGGGACTTGCGGTTCTTCCTGCACGACTTAAAGGCGAAATGGAAAAGCTTGCCGATGTTCTTGTGAACAAGGGTGTTTCCGCAGTCAGAGCCGAACCCGACCTTGAAAAACACGCCGACTGGGCAGAGGAGTTCGCGCCTAAGTACGATATCACCGCAGAAAATGTTGATGGTATCATCAAGCAGGAGATAGGCAAGGTATTTGCAAAGGTTCTTGAACACGCAGGCGTTTATAAGCGTGACGAAAAGGGCAAGGAAGCTTTTGGCAGATTTGTTGAGTATGTAAACAAATAAATAATTTTGGAGGAAATAAAAATGGTAGTAATTGAAATGGAAAACGGCAAAAAGATGAAGATCGAGCTTTATCCCGATAAGGCTCCCATCACCGTTGCAAACTTTGAAAAGCTTGTTAAGGAAGGCTTTTATGACGGTCTTACCTTTCACAGAGTTATCCCCGGCTTTATGATCCAGGGCGGCGACCCCGAGGGAACGGGTATGGGCGGCTCAAAGGAGAAGATCAAGGGCGAATTTGCATCAAACGGCGTAAAGAACGACCTCAAGCACACAAGAGGCGTTATCTCCATGGCGCGTTCCATGATGAAGGACAGCGCAAGCTCACAGTTCTTTATCATGCACGCTGACGCTCCGCACCTTGACGGTGAATATGCGGCTTTCGGCAAGGTCGTTGAGGGACTTGAAGTTATTGACGAGATTGCGGCTGTTCCGACAGATTTCCGCGATAAGCCCGAAACTCCGCAGGTTATGGCAAAGGTTTATTTCGAATAAAAATGAAAATCTCCGCTTGAAACAACAGCGGAGATTTTTTATGCAAAAACATGGGGTGCTTTATTTTTTGTTCATGCGCCTATATTCGTTAGGAGTGCAGCCGACAAATTTTTTGAACTGCCTGTTAAAATTGGAGAGATTTCTGAATCCGCATTCAAAAGCTGTCTGGGCAGATGTCATATCTGTTTCAGTTAAACTTACGCAGGCGTTTTTTATTCTGACCTGATTGATATATTCCGCCGCACCCGTTCCGACAGCAGCCTTAAAGCGGTTCATAAAGTAGCTTTTGCTCAGATGCACCGTTTCTGCAAGCTGTTCAACGGTTATGTTTTCACGGAAATTTTCGTTTATATATTCGACCGCAGGACGGATAAGCTCGCTTCGGCTGTTTCCGTTCTTCTGCGCAGGATAGATATCACCGCTGTTTTCCAAAAGCCAGAAAAAGCGCAGAAGCTCGCTTTTCAGCAGCATATCAAGCTGCGGAGAGTTCCCCTTTGCGCAGGAAAAAATATTCTCCGCCGTTGTCGCAAGCTCGCCGTAATAATCGTGGCTTCGCGTTATTCTTACGTTAATGCCTGCGGAGCCGTTTATCAGCGGTCGGATACATTCCGCGGAGCTGCGGTCGTTGTCTTTCGCCCCGAGCATATCCGCGCTGAAAACGATAGTGTCGTAAAACTGGCTGACGTCTGCGCACGGACTTATAGAGTGAAGCATATTCGGCGGAATGATTATTATATCGCCCTGCTCCGAAATGAACCGTTCATCTCCGCAGATAAACTCTGCCTGCCCCTGCAAAACATAGTTCATTTCAAATTCGCCGTGCCAATGCATCGGAACGTTTGCAAAAAAGTCCGGTATAAGGCATTTATAATAGCTGTACGGCACGAGCCGCGAGCTGTGCTTTCTTTTTTCTTCGGAATAGTTTTTGTTTATCATAATATTTCCTTCAAAAAGTATTATAGTATCATAATACAGTATTATTTTAGTGGATTTATGCTGTATTATAAAGTATTATATCATATAGAAAGAATTTTCTCAATACTTTTCGGAAAGGATTTTTATTTATGAGCAATCGTGTATCATGGCTTGACAATGCTGTTTTTTACGAAATTTACCCCCAGTCCTTTAAGGACACCGACTCGGACGGTATAGGAAATATCAACGGTATTACCGAAAAACTCGGATATATCAAGGAGCTTGGCTGTAATGCTATATGGATAAATCCGTGCTTTCTTTCACCATTCGGCGATGCGGGCTATGACGTTGAGGATTACTGCACAGTTGCTCCGAGATACGGCACAAACGATGACCTTATACGCCTTTTCGGTGAAGCACACAAGCTTGGTATGCACGTTATCCTTGACCTTGTTCCGGGACATACTTCCGTTCAGCACCGCTGGTTCAAGGAGTCGATGAAAGCCGAAAAAAACGAGTTCACCGACCGCTATGTGTGGACGGACAGTATTTGGGAAGATACAAAGGGAATACCGGTCATAAGCGGTATCTCCGACCGTGACGGTGCGTGTGTTGTAAACTTTTTCTCAATTCAGCCTGCGCTTAACTACGGTTTTTATAACCCCGACCCTAACAAAAAATGGCAGCAGCCTATGGACGCCGAAGGCCCTATTGCGACCCGTGAAGCGCTCAAAGACGTTATGCGTTTTTGGCTTTCGGCAGGCTGTGACGGTTTCCGTGTTGATATGGCAGGCTCGCTTGTCAAAAACGACCCCGAACAGAAAGGCACGATCGCGCTCTGGCAGGATGTCCGTGCATTTCTTGACGAGGAATTCCCCAATGCCGCAATGGTTTCCGAGTGGGGTGAACCTGACAAGTCTATCATAGGCGGATTTCACATGGATTTCCTGCTTCACTTCGGTCCGTCGCATTACAACGACCTCTTCCGCTGCGAAGAACCGTATTTCAGCAAAGACGGAAAGGGAACAGCGAAAGAATTTATCGCAAAGTATAAGGAAAACTATGAAAAAACAGGCGGAAAGGGACTTATCTGTATTCCGTCGGGAAATCATGATATGGGCAGACTTTCGCAGCGGCTTGATGAAGATGAACTCCGTTTGGCATTTGCATTTCTGCTTTCAATGCCGGGCGCTCCGTTTATCTACTACGGAGATGAGATCGGTATGCGCTATGTCGAGGGTCTGAAATCAAAGGAGGGCGGCTTCGGCAGAACAGGCTCGCGCTCTCCGATGCAATGGGACAAAACCGTCAACGCAGGATTTTCCGCAGCTTCGCCCGAAAAGCTATATATTCCGCTTGACAGCGATAAAAACCGCCCCGATGCAGAGTCGCAGATGAATGATGAAAACTCTCTGCGTTCGGAGGTGAAACGGCTTATCGCGCTCAGAATGTCCAAAACTGCGCTCCAAAGCAGAGGAAAGATAGAATTTCTCTCGGACGGCTATCCTATGGTATATAAGCGCTCGGACGAGAACGGCGCAATAACCGTTGTGATAAATCCGTCTGCGGAAAAAGCGGAGGTTTTGTGTGCCGATGCGAATAAGATAATTTATACCGTCGGCGGCAAAGCAGAGCTTCGTGACGGAAAGATATTTGCAGACGGCTGCACAGCTGTATTTGCAGAATAATATATGATACTTTTATATAATAAAAATAGGCGGCTTCGTTATGAAACCGCCTAAATTTTATATTTCAAGAACCCTTGACGCAATAACAAAGTAAACAAGAAGTGCAAGTGCGTCAACGATAGTGGTGATAAACGGCGAAGCCATGACCGCAGGGTCAAATCCGAGCCGCTTTGCAAGCATAGGAAGCGAACAGCCGACAAGCTTTGCAACGATGATTACAAAGAAGATAGTAAGCGAAACAACAATTGCTATCGTTGCGCCTTTTCGGTCAAAAAGCATGACCTTGGCGAAAACTACCGCTGCCATTGTTGCGGCACAGAGTATTCCGACTCTAAGCTCTTTCCACATTACGCGCAGAATATCGGAAAACTCGACCTCCTGAAGCGAAATGCTTCGGATTATCGTAACGGAAGCCTGAGAACCCGAGTTACCGCCCGTGTCCATAAGCATCGGGATAAATGCGGTCAGTACGGGAACAACTGCGAGCGCACTTTCAAAGTGCGTCAGTATCATTCCTGTGAATGTTGCCGATATCATAAGCAGCATAAGCCACGGTATACGCTGCTTCCAAAGCGAAAATACGCTTGTTTTTAGATAGGTCTTGTTGGAGGAAGAGGGGAGCATAGCACCCATGATTTCCATGTCCTCCATATCCTCGTCACGGATAACGTCCATAGCGTCGTCGAATGTGAGGATACCGACGATTCGTCCGTCACCATCGACAACGGGTATTGCGGCAAGGTCGTATTTTGAAAGCATCTGCGCAGCGGTTTCACGGTCATCGTGAGTGTTGATGCAGATGAAGTTTGTTTCCATAATATCGGAAACGGGCGTGTCATAATCGGAAACAAGCATATCAAGCAGCGAAACAACGCCGAGCAGCTTGCGGTTCTGCGTAACATAGCAGGTATAGACCGTTTCCTTTGCAAGTCCGATCTTTCGTATCTGATCAAAGCCCTCTTTAACGGTCAGATCAGCGCGGAAGTAAACGAACTCGGTCGTCATTACCGAACCTGCGCTGTCTTTCGGGTATTTCAACAGCTCGTTTATCTGATTTCTCGTTGCAGGGTCGGTATTTTTGAGAATACGGGAAACAACGTTTGCAGGCATCTCCTCGATAAGGTCGACCGTATCGTCCATGTAAAGCTCGTCAATGACATCATGAAGTTCCTTATCGGACAGAGCATTGATAAGCACACGCTGCAGGTCGCTGTTCATATATGTGAACGTTTCGGCAGCCGTTTCTTTCGGCAAAATACGGTACAGAAGCGTAAGTTCACGCTCACCGAATTCATCGGATTCATCCATTTCCTCAACGAGAGCCGCAATATCGGCAGGATTCATATCTGCAAGTTCGGATTTAAGCTGTGCAAAATTGCGTTCGGTAATAAGTTCAACAGCGATGTCTTTTTCCATAAAAATTCCTCCTCATCTTCGGGAAAGACCGATGCCGCACAGCGGATATATCAGCATTTCCTCATAAATTAAAGCGGGAGGCATAAAACATTAAAGTGTGATTACGAAACGAACGGGGGTACATCCGAAACCGCCGCTTCGCACTTGCTACCTCGAGGTTTTATACCTGTACTTCCCACGTCCATTAAGTTTCACTCCTTTATAAATTCAAAATTACCTTTTAATTATACATTAACGCTTCAAAAAAGTCAAGGTTTTTATGTAAAAATCTTTGTTTACATACGTTTAAAGCAGCATATCAAAATATAAAAACACGCCGCATAAGCCACGCATCTGCGTGTTTTATGCGGCGCAGTAAATGTTGCCCGAATTTCTGCTTTAATGAAAAGCTATGCTTACGCAATAACATTTGTTAATAAATCCGAAAGTGCATAATTTGCATAAAATGATGTCAGAAGCTTCAATCGCTCTTTATAGCCAACGGCTTTACCGAGGAGTGTCTTGTGATAAGGCAGGATAAGAGCAGCAGAACAAGCGAAAGTCCTATGCATACCGCTGCTCCTTGAAGAGCGTTGCCTATCAGCCATTCATGTTCAATTTTAAGTCCCAAAAGCTTAGCTATACTGTACCAGAATGATGCGAAAGCTTCTTCACCCAATGTCATGTATATTCCGGCTGTCGGAATGAATATAATAGTTATAATTATTATCGCCGAAACCCATTTTGGAAACCTATATACTATTGATACAAGCAGCATTGCCATTGTGCTTAATGCAATGTAATATACAAGGCATATACCAAAGAATCTTAGCCTTATGGAAAGCATATCCCAGCCGGCATCCTGAAGAGCGCCTATGTAACCGTAAAGGCTTGCGCCCCATGTTTCTCCATATCCTGTTATCAATGAAATGATAGGGATTAAAACCGAAACCTCAATTGCTGAAACTAACGAGCATATAATCGAGGATATATATGCCGAAATGCAGGCGGTCGTTCTTGAAGCGCCGTTTGCCGCTGCTGTATTAAGATAATCTGTCATCAAAAAGAAACACATAAATGCAAAAATAATCCCTCCCATAAGCAGGTCAATAATGCCTGCGTTTGCGTTTGCAAAGCTGAACGGAACTTTATCTATTACCGATATTGTTATTGCTGTAAGTATCATTGCGCCGAATACATATACCACTAAAACTAACGGTATAAATCTCATTTTGTAAAGCTGATATTTACAGCAGGAAATGATGCTTTTTATTGACATAAAACTTCCCCCTTTTATGAATTTGTGAGATGAATGAATATATTCTGAAGGTTCATAGGCTCGGCGGAAAGTCCCTCGGGCAGCTCTGCAGCTTCAAGGCTTCCCTTTATGTACGCCGTTTTCAGTCCGCCGAGAACGTCCTCGCCCATAAGCTCCTTGTCCTTTGCAAAGCTGTCTACATCTTCCGCTTTTCCCGAAACGCTGTAACCCATTGAACGAACCTCGTCAGCCTCCTTGTCAAGCAGAAGCTGTCCTTCCTTGATAACGACCGCCCTTTCGATAAGCCCTGCCGCTTCCTCGATAAGATGAGTAGAGATGACATAGGTCGCAGGACGTTCATTATAGCGCTTTATAAGCTGCTTGTAGAACATATCACGGTGGTTTGCGTCCAGTCCGAGAACAGGCTCATCGAAGAATACTATCGGCGCACCGCAGGCAAGCGCGTTTACCGCCTTTGCAATAGTGCGGTAGCCTGTCGAAAGCTTCGCAAGCTTCTTTTTCGGTTCAAGCTTATATTCATCGCAAAGATTCAAGGCATAATCCATATCAAAATCGGGATAAAACCAAGATGCCGTTTTGAACATTTCTTTTACTTTAAGAGCAGGATTGTAAAGAAGCTGTTCGCCCATCATGTGAACTTTTCCGAGTGCGCTGTCATTGCCCTTTGCGGAAACTCCGTCAATAAGTACCTCGCCCGAATCGGCGAACGCTCTTCCCGAGATGATGTTCAGCATGGTGGATTTTCCTGCGCCGTTTCTGCCGAGCAGACCGTAAATGCAGTTTTCCTTAAAGGTTAGGCTTACATCATGCAGAGCAACCGTTTTTCCGTATATTTTTGTAACATTTTTAACTTCAATCACGCTCATTGTTGTCACAGCCTTTCTCTATCATAGTTATTATCTCGTTTTTGCTGATTTGAAGCTTCTGCGCTTCGCTCACAAGAGCCTTTACATATTTTTCAAAAAACTCCTGCTTGCGTTCGCCGCGAATTTTCTGCTCCGCACCGCTGCTTACGAACATACCAAGACCCCTTTTCTTGTAAATTATTCCTTTGTCGACTAAGATGTTTACCCCTTTCAGGGCAGTTGCAGGATTTATCCTGTACATTGCGGATATCTCCGTGGTAGAGGGTATCTGAGTTTCCTCGGGGAAAACTCCCGTAAGGATATTTTCCTCTATCCATTCCGCCATCTGAATATAAATAGGCTTTTCACCGTCAAAGTTCGCCAAAGCTTTCGCCTCCTTGTGTGTTGGTTAATTACTTGTGTAACTAACTATAACACTAAATATCCTCGAAGTCAATATGATTATAAACAATTTGTGAATTATAACAAAATATGTATATAAAAAATACCATATCTGCACGATTTCCACAAAATCATGTCAGATATGGTATAAATCTACTTATGCTTATTTTTTCTTCTTTTTAAGTATCATATATCCACCTGCGACAGCCGCGGCAGCAACAGACGCAACAGCTATCGGAACAGCAACGCTGCTTTTTGGTGCAGGTTCAGCTGTATCATCGGAGTTGTCAGTCATATTCTCCGTCACTTCGGTTTCAGAAGCTTCCGTGTCGGCAGCTTCGGGCTGTTCCTCTTCCTTAACATTGGCCGTAAGATGAATTTCCCCTCCCGATATCTGAACGCTGTCAACATTGAGCGTTCCCGAAACGACCTCGATTTCAGCGGTGTGTTCGCCCTCGGAAAGACAGCCTGCGAAGTACGCTATCTCACGCAGTCCGCCATTCGGTACAGCATAACTGTTCACGGTTTCCGTTCCGTCAATTTTTACATTGATAACTGCGTCTTTTTTGTTTTCGCCCGTGACTGCAAAACCGTTTCCGTTAAACTTTATCGTCATAACTGCGCCTGCTTCACCGTCAGAGCTTGTGCGCTTGTAGGTCTTGAAGCTGCCCATTGTTGTGTGGTTCCAGCTGCCCGAGTAATCGCAGCAAAGGTCGGTGTTGTCATAACGCGTGATGTAGCAGTTTTCATTCGCCTCAATAAGCAGATTGTCAAACATATTCTTGTTGAACGAGCTGTAAAGTGCTGCTCTTCCTGCACTTTGAACAGCGGAATCCTTTTCGGTGTAATCAATGACCATATTGCCGCCGATAAAGCACTTGATGTTTCCGTCAACAGCCGAAATTTTGAGCGTTGTAAATTCATGAACGTCTATGTCGGTAGAACCGCTTTCAAGCTCGGTCTTGTTCTTCATAAGGCTGTATTTTCCGTCCTCGCAAAGCTTGAACCGGTAGCCGCTTTCGCCTGCGTGACCCTGATTGTATCTAAGACCAACGCCGGCATAGTTCTTTTCGGGTTCATCGGTATTGCAAAGCTTTACATCGGCGGAAACGCTGTAATTATACCACCTGTCGTCACCGAAATTTGTTGTCGGATCAGGCGTATAACCCCATTCCTTAGCCTTGATATCCTTTGTTATCTGCTGAACCAAAACGTTGTTTCCGTTGATATTTTTAACCTCAAAAGCACCGCCCTCGTCAGTCGTGTAGCGTGGTGCGCCTCCTCTCGATGAAAGATAATCTTCAGCATAGCCTTTATATTCATAATCATCGGAATAGGGGAGAGCAAGGATAGTGCGTTCGCTTGCGGGCGCATTCGTGTAGTTGTTTTCCACTTCAACAGTCGATACCGTAACTATCGAATAAGGCTTGATGGTAACGCTGTATGTGCTTTTTCCGTCTTTTTCGGACGGAGATATCGTGTCGATTTTCTTGAAATAGTTTTCGTCATAGCTGCCGCTGTCGGGTCCTCTTGTTTCCCAAACGTCAACAGCGGAAGAAGCCTTTTCAAGGTTTGAAACAACGAAATTGTAAGTGATAGGCTCATCGGTAGTGTTTGTTATGACCGTGCTGTAATCGCCGCATGAAAGGTCGGCTGCCGTAAGATAGCTGTAAACCGAATCAACGAGCGCATGACCGTCGCCGCCGATCTTTGCGTCAGCATGGCAGGCACCGTCAATATATGTCCAGCCCTTTTTCATAAACTGTGAAAAATGCAGCGACATAAAGAAACCGCTGTCAAGGTAATAGTAACCGCTCCACGGGTCGCAGGCGTTGATGAACTGCTTCTGACAGTAGCAAACGCCGTCATAATAAGCCGAAATAACGGGCTGCAGCTCGCACATTGTCATTTTGCCGCTCGGGTACATCATTATAAGTCGGTTTGCAATGTCAAGAACGCCGTTAAGGTCGCCGAGTCCCGAGCCGTTTCCGTCAAAACGGTAGGTTCCCTGCGAATAGCTCATGGACGAGCTGCCCTCGCTGAACCACAGCTCTTTTCCGTATTCCTCGGCAAGCTTTTTTGCAGCGTCGGACGACATACTTGTGTAGTGGCTGCCTACAACATCGACCGCCTCCAGCAGTTCTTCATCTTCAAGCATTTTATCGGCAAAATTCCAAGTGCAGACCTCTTCGCCGCCAACAATTTTTATCTTCGAGTAATCATAAGGACAGCCGCTCT
>CAMJES010000017.1 GCA_946404705.1 uncultured Ruminococcus sp.
GATACGGCGACCCCCGAGATCTGCACTCTTTCCCTACACGACGCTCTTCCGATCCCTAAAACGTCATTTTGCTGCGGAAAAATGGGGTATTATAGACAGCAAAATATGGGAAAATGAACGCGCTGACGCACTCGATGCAATAAAAAAAGATAACGATTTTTTTGCATACGGATATGATATTGACCCCGAAGCTGTTGCGCTCACGCAGGAAAACTGCCGAAAAGCAGGAATTCAAAAGCGTGTTAAAATAGAACAGGCTGATATTCGCAGCTATACCAATGAACCGAACACGACCACAATATGCAATCCGCCTTATGGCGAAAGAATGCTTGAGATCAAAGAAGCTGAGGAGCTTTATAAGATCATGGGACAGCGTTTTAAGGCGAACTCAGATTTCCCTGCTTTTATTATTGCTCCGCACGAACAATTTGAACAGTTCTTCGGCAGAAAAGCCGATAAACGCAGAAAGCTTTATAACGGAATGATAAAATGTCAGCTTTATATGTACTTTAAATAAAGCATAAATTCTGTTACCGTTTATTGATATAAACCCAAAAGTTATTCTAATAACCAATGAAAAACCGTATGAAATGATTTCGACAAAACTAAAAGGAATGAGTCGGCATAATACCGAAGCTCATTCCTTTTTTATAAGCAAAACTTTTTTATAAATGGATACTTATTTCAGCATTTCAAGGAATTCATCTTCACTTATGATCTTTATTCCAAGTTCCTGTGCTTTTGTAAGCTTTGAACCTGCTTCTTCGCCTGCAAGGACATAAGTTGTTTTCTTTGAAACAGAACCGGAGGCCTTTCCGCCGAAGTTTTCGATCATTGATTTTGCTTCGTCACGTTTGAGAGTGGGAAGAGTTCCCGTAAGAACGAAGGTCATTCCTGCAAAACGGTCATCGCCCGACTTCTGCGATACATATTCCATTTTTACTCCCTTTTCTCGGAGCGCTTTCACAAGCTCTTTAAAATGGACTTCGGAAAAAGCCTTAACAACATTCTCCGACATTACAGCGCCGAAGCCGTCAATTTCGGCGATCTCCTCGGCTGTTGCGGACATTATTCTATCAATACTTCCGAATTTTTCACACAAAAGCTTTGCCGCAGCAGAACCGATATTCCGTATTCCCATTCCGAAGATCACTCTGTCAAGTGGATTATCCTTTGATTTTTTTATTGCAGAAATAAGGTTTTCCGCAGATTTTCTTCCGAAGCGTTCAAGAGTTTCAAGCTCGTTTACGTTCAGGCTGTAAATATCGTCAATATTTTTTATAAGATGTGCGTCGAGCAGCATTCCAACGACCGCATCGCCCATTCCGTCAATATTCATCGCACCTTTGCTTGCAAAATGGATAATATTTCGCTTTATCTGCGCAGGGCAATCAATGTTTGTGCAGCGAAGCGCTGCTTCATCGGCAAAACGGACGGTTTCCGCACCGCATACGGGACACTTGTCCGGAAGTTTATACGGCTTTGAGCCATTTTCATGAGAAACAGACGATATAACTTCGGGAATGATCTCCCCTGCCTTGCGCACCATTATCTCATCGCCTATTCGGATATCCTTTTCATCTATAAACTCTTGATTATGCAGCGTTGCACGGCTTACGCTTGTTCCTGCTAGCTTGACCGGCTCAAATACCGCAACCGGAGTTATCGCGCCGGTTCGTCCGACATTGACTTCAATATCAAGAAGCTTAGTTTTCTTCTCTTCGGGCGGAAATTTATATGCAACAGCCCATTTTGGAGTCTTTGCCGTTGCACCAAGGCTCGTTCTTTGTGCAAAGTCATCAACCTTTACAACAACCCCGTCAATGTCAAATGAATATTTTCCGCGCATATCGCCAATTGCGTTGATACGCTCTTCTACCTGTTCGTATGAATCTACTTTCTGATAATCCGCGATCACCTTAAATCCAAGACTTTTGAGAAAATCAAGCGACTGCTTATGCGATGTCAGCTCTTTGCCTTCGACCTGCTGAACATTGAACACGAAGATATCAAGCTTTCGTGAAGCTGCGATTTTGGGATTTTTTTGACGAAGAGAGCCTGCTGCAGCATTTCTTGGATTTTTGAAAGGAACTTCGCCGTTATCCTCCTGCGTTCTGACAAGCTCGTCAAAAACAGGCAGCGACATATAAACCTCTCCCCTGACTTCAAGGAACGGGATAGGTTCTTTAAGTTTAAGCGGTATGGATTTTATAGTTTTAAGGTTAGCAGTAACGTCCTCACCGATAAATCCATCACCTCTGGTAGAGCCGCGGACGAAACTGCCGTTTTCATATTCAAGAGAAACGGAAAGCCCGTCAATTTTTGGCTCAACAACAAACTCGGGATGAGAAACCTCAGTTTGACAGCGCTCCGTAAAAGCTCTGACAGTTTCAAAGTCAAAAACGTCCTGCAGGCTGCCCATCTGAACTTTATGCTCCACTTTTTCAAATACATTGAGCGCCTCTCCGCCGACACGCTGCGTAGGAGAGTTTTTATCGGCAAGCTCGGGATATTTTTCCTCAAGAGCCTTTAACTCCTGCATCATCATATCGTAGGTGTAGTCCTCGACAGACGGATTATCCATTACATAATATTCGTAATTATACTTTTCAAGCGTTGTTCTGAGTTCATTTACTCTGTCAATAATACTTTGTTCCATAATTCACCCTGATAAAAAACGGATACAGTTTGATCATACAAATTGTACCCGTTTTAATAAATTTTATTTATGATTACTTCTTAAGCTTTACAGCAGCTTCAGCCTTTTCAGCAATATTTTCAGCACAAAGACCGAATTCCTTGAGAAGATCAACGGCAGGGCCGGAGTGTCCGAATACATCGTTTACGCCAACCTTTATTACGGGAACGGGGCAGCACTCGGTTACTACCTCTGCAACTGCGGAACCAAGACCGCCGATAACGCTGTGTTCTTCGGCAGTTACGATAACTCCCGTTTCCTTTGCAGCCTTGCAGATGATATCCTTATCAATAGGCTTGATAGTGTGCATATTGATAACTCTCGCGGAAATGCCCTTTGCTTCAAGGATATCAGCAGCTTTTCTTGCCTCGCCTACCATAAGACCTGTTGCGATAATTGTAACGTCCTTACCGTCGCGAAGCTCGATTCCCTTGCCAATTTCAAACTTGTAAGTATCCTTGTCGTTGAAATTCTCAACAGCAAGACGTCCGAAACGCATATATACGGGGCCGTTAAAGTCGAGAGCAGCCTTTACAGCAGCCTTTGTTTCAACATCATCGGCAGGACAAATTATAGTCATACCCGGAATTGTTCTCATAAGAGCAATGTCTTCATTGCATTGATGCGTTGCACCGTCTTCACCTACGGAGATACCTGCGTGAGTTGCACCTATCTTAACGTTGAGATGTGGATAACCGATAGAGTTGCGGACAATTTCGTATGCTCTGCCTGCAGCAAACATCGCGAAAGAGCTGGCGAAAACCTTCTTACCGGTCGTAGAAAGACCTGCAGCAACGCCCATCATGTTTGCTTCTGCAATTCCGCAGTCGATAAAACGCTCGGGATGAGCCTTCTTGAAAATACCTGTTTTTGTTGCAGCGGCAAGGTCAGCGTCAAGTACGATCAAATCCTCATATTCATCAGCAAGCTCAGCAAGAGCCTCACCGTAGCTTTCTCTGGTAGCCTTTTTAATTACATCTGCCATGTTCTTAGTCCTCCAAGCTTTCTAATCTTTTGTTGAGTTCATCCATTGCCTGAGCATACTGCTCTGCATTCGGTGCTGTGCCGTGCCAGCCAACCTGATTTTCCATGAATGAAACGCCCTTGCCCTTAACGCTCGACATTACGATAGCAACGGGCTTGCCGTTGATCTTTTCAGCTTCGTCAAACGATCTTTCGATATCATCGAAATCATGAGCGTCCATAGTTATAACGTGCCAGCCGAAAGCTTCAAATTTATCTGTAATAGGCATAGGCGAGCAAACATCTGTGATCTTGCCGTCTATCTGCAAACCGTTGTTATCAACAATTGCAACAAGATTATCAAGCTTATTGTGAGCAGCAAACATTGCAGCTTCCCAAACCTGACCCTCTTCGATCTCGCCGTCGCCGAGGATAGTATATACCTTATATGCTGCGGAAGAAAGCTTTCCGCCGAGAGCCATACCTGCTGCTGCGGAAATACCCTGACCGAGTGAACCTGTACTCATATCAACGCCGGGTGTACCTTTCATATCGGGATGACCCTGAAGCATTGCTCCGATGTGACGAAGCGACTTAAGCTCGGACTTGTCAAAAAATCCTCTCTCTGCGAGTACGGCGTAAAGTGCAGGCGCACAATGTCCCTTGGAAAGAACAAAACGATCTCTGTCTGCCCACTTCGGGTTCTTAGGGTCAACATTAAGCTTTGCAAAATACAGATATGTCAGAACATCGCTGATAGAAAGTGAGCCGCCCGGGTGACCTGATTTTGCGTTAAAAACGCCCTCGATAACCCCCATTCTTACCTTGCAGGCTGTTTTTTCAAGCTGTTTTTTTATTGTTGCATCCATATTCATACCTCCGTATATTTTAAATGCCCATTAAAGAACATTCATAACATAATAAAGTGCCTCGGCAACTGCACCGTTGTCACAGTCAGCCTTCGTGACCATACAAGCTGTCTTTTTTACTTCATCAAGCGCATTTGAAGGCGCAATTGCGATATCTGCATTCTGCAGCATCTCGATATCATTATCAAAATCACCGCAGGCAGCAACAGTATAACCGTACCTATGATAAATTTCAAGCATCTTTTTAAGTGCTGTACCCTTTGAGCAGCCGCTCGGCAATATCTCATAAAAATACTTGCTTGAACGTACAAAGGTCAGATCATCATATCCCATTTTGTTTGTATATGCCATAAGTCTGTCTATCTCGTCCGAATCGGCAGCAAAAAGCACCTTGCACCAGCCTTCGGGAGCAACATCCTTGATATCGACCTGACGAGTTTTCAAGCCCTTATAAGAAATATCTATATGATACTCTTCCTGAATGCTGTACTGCGGAACAAGAATTTCATCGGAAAGATCAATCTCCGCGCCGACTTTAGGAAACTTTTCAAGTATATCCTTGACCGCGTCATAAGCCGAACAGTCAACGAATTTCTGCCATGCAAAGCTGTTTTCTTTACAGTCATATATTCCTCCGCCGTTCAGAACTATGATAGGTTCATCAAGCTGAAGTTCGTCAAAATACTGCGCCGCCGACTGAACAGCTCTGCCTGTCGCAACGGAAAATCTTCCGCCGAATTTTCGGAAATCGTATATCGCGTCAAGGTCTTTTTTGTTAAGCCGCTTGTTAGCCGGAAGAAGCGTTCCGTCCATGTCGGTAATAAAAATAACATTTGATAAATCTTTCATGGCATAACCTTACATTTTTTTCAATTTATTTAAAACAGACTTAAAATAGTCGGGAAGCTCGCTGTCAAATTCATAATATTTGCCGTCAATAGGATGAACAAATCCAATCTTTTTTGCGTGAAGGCATTGACCTTCACAGAGTTTCGATGTCTTTCCGTAAACATCATCGCCGAATACCGGATGCCCGATATATGCCATGTGAACGCGAATCTGGTGTGTTCTGCCCGTAAAGAGCTTAAGCTTTACAAGCGAATAGCCGCTATATTCTTCAAGAACGGTATATTCTGTTTTGGCAGACTTCGAATTTCTTTCCGTGACGCACATCTTTTTCCTGTCGACCGGATGTCTGCCTATGGGAGCTTCGATTATTCCGGTGCTGTCCTTTAATCTGCCGCATATAACTGCTTGATATTCTCGTGTAAAGGTGTGAGCCTTTATCTGCTCAGCAAGTCCTAAATGTGCTTTATCGGTTTTTGCAACTATCAGAAGTCCGCTTGTATTCTTATCTATACGGTGAACGATTCCCGGGCGTATCACACCATTGATTGATGAAAGTCTGTCTTTACAATGATATAACAACGCATTGACCAAAGTTCCGCTGTAATTGCCTGCCGCAGGATGAACGACCATTCCCTTCGGCTTATTGACAACGAGGAGATCATCATCTTCATAAACGATCTCGATCGGTATGTTTTCAGCTGTAACATCAAGTTCTGTAGGCTCGGGAACGATTACTGTGATAACATCACCGTTTTTGACCGAACAGCTTTTGCTGACCGTTTTTCCGTTAAGCGTGACCTGACCTTCTTTTATCAGCTTTTGAAGCATAGAACGCGTCAGATCGGGATTATTTTCGCTCAACCATTTATCAATTCGCGTCTGTTCTCCGTTTTCAAGGCTTTCAACCGTAAAGAAAAGCTCATCCATGCTTTTTTTCCACCTTATTATCTATAAAGCAAACATATATCACAAGGCAGATCGCGCCGAGAACAACACAAATATCGGCAAAATTGAATATAGCGAAGTTAAAAAGCCTAACTTCAATATAATCTATAACATAGCCAAGTCTGATACGGTCGATAAGGTTTCCTATTCCTCCTGCAATAACTGCAGCCGCACTATAAACCATAAACGGATTTTTATTTTTATCCTTAATGACCCAAATAGTAAGACCAACAATCAATGCAATTGTAAGGATTATTAAAAACCAGCGCGCACCCTCAAAGCTGCTGAATGCTGCTCCCCTGTTTTCAACATAGCGCAGACCGATAATGTCAAGGTCACCGAATTTTATAAGATCCCGTGCATTTACCTCGGCAAAAACGTTATTCACCATGAAAAACTTAAGGAACTGATCGGCAGCAACAAGGAGTACGATAACTACAATTGAAACAATTAACATAAAAATGTATCCGCAGCGCAGACCGAACAAATCCGATCTGCGCCTTTTTCTTTTACTTTAATATTTTAGCAACTTCAGCTGCACAGCGCTCGCAAAGTGTAGGATACAGAACATTCTTTCCGACTGATTTTGAATATATCCAGCATCTTTCGCATTTTTCGCCGTCCGCCTTTTCAACATCGTAGGAAAGGTTATCGGGCATAAAGTCGCTCTTGAACTCACCGTTTCCTCCGTCAACTATCTCAACGCCGGAAACAATGAATACAGTTGCAAGAATATCGGAGTAGCTGTCAAGCTTTGCGTGAAGCGCTGAATCGCCGTTTACATGGATAACGACCTTAGCTTCGAGCGATGCGCCGATAAACTTGTCAGCACGTTTAACTTCAAGTGCCTTTGTAACGTCTGCTCTGAGCTGATATATGAAATTCCACTTTTCAACGAATGCTTCGTCAACAGGAACATCAATAGGCTTAGGCATATCATTCATCATAACGCTGCGTGTATCGTCCTCTTCGGAATGAGGCATATACTTCCAAATCTCTTCTGCTGTAAATGCAAGAACAGGAGCGATAAGTCTGGAAAGAGCGCTGATAATGTAGTACATTGCAGTCTGTGCAGCGCGTCTGTCAGCGGATTTTTCTCCTGTGCAGTAAAGTCTGTCCTTGATGATATCAAGATAGAAGTTGGACATATCTGTTACGCAGAAATTGTGTATACCGTGAACAGCAACATGGAAATCAAAAGCGTCATAAGCTGCTATGCACTTTTCAATAAGTGCATTAAGGCGAAGCAATGCCCATTTGTCGATCTCATGGAGTTCATTTATAGGAACAATATCTTTTTTAACATCAAAACCTATATTGTCGCCGAGATTTCCGAGGATATATCGAGCAGTATTACGAATCTTCTTATAGGTATCGGTAAGCTGCTTGAGTATCTCGTTAGAAATACGGATATCTGCATGATAATCGGACGATGCTACCCAAAGTCTGAGGATATCAGCGCCGTATTTTTCGGTTATCTCGCTCGGGTCAACACCGTTTCCGAGGGATTTATGCATTGTTTTGCCCTCGCCGTCAACGACCCAACCGTGAGTGCAGACAGCCTTGTAAGGCGCTCTGCCGTAAATTGCGGAAGATGTGAGAAGCGATGACTGGAACCATCCTCTGTACTGGTCTGCACCTTCAAGGTAAAGGTCAACAGGCGTATCAAAACCGCGCTCTTCCATAACAGCTTTATGTGTAACGCCGCTGTCGAACCAAACGTCAAAAATATCGGTTTCTTTTTCAAATTCGGTACAGCCGCATTCACACTTAAGTCCGTCGGGGATAAGCTCCTTAACGTCATGGATATACCATGCATCGGAACCCTCTTTACGGAAAAGTTCGGATGTTTTCTTGATAGTTTCATCGGTAACAATAGGCTTGCCGCAATCCTTGCAGTAGAATACAGGTATAGGAACGCCCCATGTTCTCTGACGGGAAATACACCAGTCGCTTCTGTCGCCTACCATTCCCTTGATGCGGTCTTCGCCCCACTCGGGAATCCATTGAACCTTGCTGATACTTTCGATAGCGTTATCCTTAAAGCCTTTTACAGAGCAGAACCATTGCTCGGTCGCTCTGAAGAGTATAGGGTTCTTACATCTCCAACAATGCGGATACTGGTGGACGATTTTTTCAAGAGCGAACAAGTTGCCGCTTGCTTCAAGATCCTGAGCAATAATCTTATTTGAATCGGTCGTTGAAAGTCCTGCATATTTGCCTGCATCTGCAGTCTGGATACCCTTTGCGTCAACAGGAACAACAATTCCTATCTCGGGGTATTTTTTGCATACTTCAAAGTCGTCAACACCGAATCCGGGAGCTGTATGAACGCAGCCTGTACCGCTTTCAAGTGTTACATGGTCGCCCACAATAACAAGAGAATCCCTGTTCATAAACGGATGAGCTGCGGTCATGTATTCAAGTTCCTTACCGGTGAACGAACCTTCTGTTGTATATTCCTCGATCTTTGCAGCCGCCATTGTCGGCTTTACAAGCTCAGCTGCCATAATATAGTTTTCGCCGTTTGCCTTAACAACTGTGTATTCATAATCGGGGCCAAGGCAGATAGCAAGGTTGCCGGGGAGAGTCCATGTTGTGGTTGTCCAGATCACGAAGAACGTCTTGTCAAGGTCAAGTCCCATAGCTGTGAACTTACCCTTGTCGTCTGTAACTTTAAACTTAACATATATAGAATGGCACGGGTCGTTTGCGTATTCGATTTCAGCCTCAGCAAGAGCAGTCTGGCAGTCAGGACACCAATAAACAGGCTTCAAGCCCTTGTAGATGTAGCCTTTTTTATACATTTCGCCGAAAACTTCAATTTCGTTAGCTTCAAAGCCGGGTTTAAGTGTGAGGTACGGATCGTCAAAATCTCCCCAAACACCAAGTCTTTCAAACTGCTTTTTCTGATTTTCGACCTGCGTAAGAGCATAGTCATGGCAATGCTTTCTAAGCTCAACAGGAGAAATCGCACCCTTATCAACTCCGAGTGCTTTAAGAGCTTTTAGCTCGATAGGAAGTCCGTGTGTATCCCAACCGGGAATATACGGCGAGCAATAACCGTTCATATTTTTATAGCGAACTATGATATCTTTAAGTACCTTATTGAGTGCAGTACCCATGTGAATATCACCGTTTGCATACGGAGGGCCGTCATGAAGAACATACTTAGGCTTTGCACTGTTCTTCTCGATCATTTTGTAATATGTTCTGTTTTTTGCCCAATCATCGAGCATTGCAGGTTCTTTCTGAACGAGATTGCCCCTCATTGAGAATTCCGTTTTCGGAAGATTGATAGTTGAATTATAATCCTGCGCCATTTGAAAAAATCTCCTTGTATAAAGTAGAATAAAGCAGCAAACCCACGCTGCAGATAGAATTACTTGTTCTGACCGAACTTGAGATTGCCGAATTTACTTTCGCCGCCGGACTGTGTGCTTTCAAACGGAAAAGCAGCGCTCGTCTTCTCTTTTTTTACAGATGTATCCATCACTCTTGTAGCTTCCATATTAACGGGAGCAGGCTCAGCCTTTGGCTGCTCTGCAGGTTTCTCCTCTGCAGCAGGTGCAGCTGTATCCTCTTCCTCGTCATCTTCAAATTCGGGAATAGCTGTGATCTGTTCAAGATGAGCCTTATACATTGTGAGAAGATTCTGCTTAAAATCGGAAACTTCCTGCTGCATCTTTGCAAGGCAATGCTTCTCTTTTTCAAGCTGAACTCTTGTATTTCCGATAATTTCATCAGCCTTGACATGAGCATCGGCAATGATCTTTTCAGCATTTTCATGCGCTTCCTGAATAACGGCTCTTCCCTGCTTCTGTGCGCCGATAAGAGCGTCCTTGAGAGCGTCCTCGTCCTTTTTATATTCTCTTACGCTTTCAACAAGAACTTCGATCTTCTTTTCGATCTCTTCCTTGTCCTTCTGCATCTGTGTTATCTGCAAAGCAATTTCACGAAGGAAATCGTCAACTTCCTCAGGTTTATAACCCGGTCTTGTTTGTTCAAATTTTTTATTGTTGATATCCTTAGCTGTAAGCATAATTTCACCTCTAAATATATTTTTTTACCGTTATATGAAGCCTGTCCTTTTTGGTAACTCCGTTGATACCGCTTAAAACAAACTTTCCGAAACCTCTTACCGAAAAAACATCGCCGCAGTTCATTTCATGACTAACGGAAACACAGTTTTTGCAGTTAAGAACAACATTTCCGTTTTTGATAAGCTGTGCTGTTTTCTCGCGGCTCAGTCGCAGCGCAAGGCTCAAAACGCAGTCTGCGCGAAGTGACGAAACCGTTCCCGAAATTTCCTGAAAGTTTTCGTTAATTATGATTTTCGGAGAGGTCGTTTCGCTGATTTTAACGCCCTCCGAACCAATCTTTTTTACTTCATTAAGTATTGACCCTGCTACGGTGCTGTAAACAAAAGCAACGGTATAACCGTCATTAACAATAATATCCCCGACCATATTCCTGTTGATGCCGCAGGACATAAATGCGCCGAGAAAATCACGGTGGGAAAGACCTTTCTCCTCACGGTATCTTATTTCCAGCGCAGTTATCGGGAACTCCGATTCTTCGCATTCGGAATAAGGCGGAAATACGCCGAGAACGCACCGCGATGCACCCTCAAATCCGCCGTAAAACATAAAGTTTTCGAAACCGATATTTCCGAGAACAGAACGTGCAATCTCTTCTTGATTTCCGTCAAGGAATGCAGTAAAACGTGCTATATGTTTTCTTTCGCATATTTCGGCAATATCTGCGGTATGCGAAGCAAACAGCCTGTCCTCATCGGAAAGCCTGTCAAAATATGCACCCGAAAGCTTCATCAGATGATAACGCCGTTGTTTTCAAGCTCTCCAACGAGATCTTCACCTACAAATCCTACGTTGTAGGGTGTGATAATGAATGTATTGTTTGCAACGGGCTTGATATTACCGCCGTTTGCATAAGCAACGCCGCCGAGAAAATCTATAATTCTTCTTGTAACATCGGGAGTTGTGGATTCAAGGTTAAGTACAACAGTTTTCTTTGAGTTGAGGTGATTTGCAATTTCCTTTGTATCGGCAAAGACCTCAGGCTTAACGAGAATGACCTGAAGCTGGGCAGTTGCGCTGATGTTTACAACTCTGTTTGTCTTTGCATCATCATCCCTGTCGTAATTATTAGGCTGTTCGTTTACATAATCATCGGAACGATCGTCTTCCTCAGGGCCCATTCCAATTGCCTCTTTAATAGTATCAAGAAATCCCATAGTATACATCCTCTCTTTTATTTTCTGGCACCAAAAATACCGGAACCAATTCTTACTATATTTGAACCATATTTAATGGCTTCAACGTAATCAGCAGACATTCCCATTGATAAGATATCCATTGATACGTTTTTAACATTTTTATTGCCTGTTTCATTGAAAAGCTCCTGCATTTTCTCGAAATAGGCTTCGGAGTTTCCTTTTGGCGGAATTGTCATCAAACCGCACAGCTTGATTCCCTCCAGTTCGGACGCACCGTATATAAGCTCGTCCAGCTTTTCGGGAGAGATCCCGAATTTTGATTCTTCCCCACCAATATTTACTTCGGCAAGGACTTTCATCACTTTTCCGTTTTTGACAGCCGCTTTGCTTATTTCTTTCGCAAGTTCAAGACTGTCGACCGAGTGTATACACTCAACGGAATTTATGATGTATTTTATCTTATTGCTTTGCAAATGTCCGATAAAATGAACCTCTGCAGGCTTATAGATATCCTTTTTTTCAAGGTATTCCTGAACCCTGTTTTCACCGAGAAGATCAGCGCCACAGTCAATAACATCATTGACTATCTCTGCCGGAACAGTCTTTGTAACGACCATAAGCCGAACAGATTCGTCGCTTTTTCGGTATTTTGCTTTTGCTTCCTGAACGTTATATAACGCTCTTCTGTATTTTTCACAAACTTCGTTATTCATTTGCTGTATCATCTCCGTTAGTTTCTTCCGTCGAAGCAGATGTTGCTTCAGAAACCTCAGATTCTTCCGACTCCGAATTTGCATCCGAAACAACAGTAACCTGTTCCATAACTTCGGCAGGAATTTCGCCGTTAAGGATAATATCCTCGTAAACACTTATGTAATCTGTGTCTGAAGTAATTGCAGACAGGAGATAATCATCACATTCGTATATAACATCAACTTTTTTAAAGGCGATTCGCTGTCCCAAAAGAACATAAACGCCTTTTTCGTTGTTTTTATTAAATCTGATAGCCTCTCTCGGAACTTTTATTCCGTTGAAATCGTCAAGAATGATCTCAACTCTCTCGGTTCGATACTGAACAAGATTAAAATTCAGCTTTTCGCAGGATAATACAATTACATTTTCCTCCGGATCATCGGTTTCAATAACATCAATGATCTTTGCGTCAAGCAGATCGGGTGTGGACGAAAGCTTGACCTTGACCTCTTTTCCGGGGTTAAAGGACGCGGCCTTCGGATCAACTATTCCTACAAGATTCCATTCGTAATCATCCACGATCTTTCCGACAGCGCGCTTTGACACCTTTGCGGCATTATAGCCGTCTTTTTCAATAACGTCCTTGATATCATCCGCGGTAATTGAAGAAAGGTTGTCCGTTGAAAAAACATCCTCATATCCGTCAACATAGCTGATGAAATATCCCGAATTTGGAACGGTAATAATGTCGATAGGGTTGTTCTGCTTTGCTTCAAGCAGCTTTATCTGCTTTTCAAGCTGTTCTATTCTGTCGTTATAGTCAGTTTCCTCGCCAATGACGATCTGATATATCCCCATAAGCATCTGGAAATTGTCACTTTCGGTTTCAAGCGAAGCAAGATCGTTCCTTGCAGCGAGCGTTGTTATTGTACGGTATTTTTCGTCAATAAGTCCCGATATGAACTCGGGCTGTGCAACAACGGTAGTTCCGGGATTTTGTTCTTTTTTCAGGATCTCGACCTCGGCTCTGAGCTTTTCTATCTGCTGATTGATATAAATATCATCGCTGCTTTTGTAAACATACGCAACAACAGAATCTTTTGCGACCTTGCTGCCGTCCGATGAAGGATAGCTCAAAACGCCGCTTTTTCCGCCGCTGACGACCGTTTCATTCCTGACATAAACGCCGTTGAAAGTTACCTTTTCGGCAGAAGAATAAACCATTGCCGTTTCGGTCTTATATTCATCCTCAAAAACCTGAACGACCTGATGAAATACAGTAACCAGCAAAAAAATCGAAAGGATAAGAACAAGAACTTTTCCTGTAATTGTATCCATATAAATCTCCCGACTGAAAAATTACTGTTCGGAATCAAGAATCGGAATAGGCTTGCTCGGTACGATCGTTGAGATAGCATGCTTGAAAACAAGCTCCTGCTTGCCGTCACAATCAAGGATCACGGTATAGTTATCAAATCCCTTAACGATGCCCTTGAACTGGAAACCGTTTGTAAGGATAAATGTAACATAGATCTTATCTTTACGAGCCTGATTGAGAAAAACATCCTGTAAATTCATATTCTTATTCATAGCATACACTCCTTAAAACCATGCACACCGGTTAACAATTTGTTAACTTTCAACTTTGCATAACGATCCTTTCATACACACAGTATATTATATCACAAAATTTCTGTTTTGGCTACTATTTTTTTACATTCTGCAATAATTGTACTAAATGCTGTATCTTCTGCAATTTCGACCCACTCAATTCGTTCATCTCGACGAAACCATGTAAGCTGACGCTTGGCATAATTGCGTGAATATTGTTTTATTTTGTCGATACATTCTTCTTTTGTCTTAACATTCTCGAAATATGGGATAAACTCCTTGTATCCGATAGCCTGACAAGCAGTTCCGAGCTTTTTATTTTCATAAACAGCACGGCACTCCTCAACAAGACCGTTTTCAAGCATCATATCTACCCTTTTGTTTATCCTTTCATAAAGAATACTTCTGTCCTTGTATGTCAAGCCGATCATACACGCATTATAAAGCGGCTCCTGCATACGGTTAAGCTCTTTATGACGGCTGAACGGAATACCCGTCACTTCATATACTTCAAGCGCACGGATAATTCTTGTCAAATTTGCAGCAGGTATCTTTTCGGCAGCTTCGGGGTCAACCTTTCTGAGCCTTTCGAGCATTTCTTCTCCGCCAAGCTCGGCTGCCTCTTCGGTAAGCCGTCTGCGGACGCTGCCGTCGGTCACCGCATTGTCAAAATTGATGTTGTCAATAAGCGAAGAAACATAAAGTCCCGTACCGCCGACCAATATCGGCAGCTTTCCCCTTCCTGCTATATCGGAAATTTTCTGCTGCGCAAGCTTAACATATTCGGCAACGCTGAAAGAAGCTGCAGGTTCAAGCTCGCTTATAAGATGATGAGGAATTCCCTGCATTTCATCAGCAGTAGGCTTTGCGGTCGCAATGTCCATTCCTTTATATATCTGCATCGAATCGGCGGAAACCACTTCCCCGTTATACTCCTTTGCAAGAGCGATACCGACTGCGGTTTTTCCCGAAGCTGTCGGGCCGACAACTGCTATCAAAGGCTGCTTTTTTTCCATCAGACAATTCTCCTGAACTGCTTATCAAGCTCATATTTTGTAATTTTAAACATAACAGGTCTGCCGTGCGGACAGTAGCGAATGCTTTCATTTTCAAGAAGCGTTCGAACTATCTCCGAAAGCTCTATCGGACTGTTTTCATCGTTTGCTTTTATTGCCGCCTTGCAGGCAAAGGTATGATACATATCATCAAGTATGACCGGAAGCGGATTGCTGCGGTTATTTCTGAAATTATCCGCAAGCTCGATAACAAGATCGGCAGGGTCGCAGCCGTCAAGCATTGCAGGAATTCCGTTAATGCTGACCGAAGTATTTCGGTTTTCCTTAAACGAAAATCCAAGATCAAAAGCAGTCTGCTTGTTCTGAATAAGAGCGTCAAATTCATCGTTTGAAAGCATAACGTCAACCGATTCGAGCATCATCTGGCATTGCAGGTTCTGCTGTCCCGATTTAAGCTTTTCAAAAAGAATACGCTCGTGTGCCGCGTGTTTATCGACAATTATTATCTCCTTGTCGACTTCGGCAACAATATATTCCTTGAACGCCTCGCCGATTATACGGAAAAAGATCTCCTTTTTCGGCTGTTCAATTATCGGCGCAGCAGACTGTTCGGTTATATACTTATATCCGCCGCTGTGTTCGGCAATTTCAGGCTTGACGTTTGCAGGTATATCCTCGGGCGGCTCAACAGTATATGGTATATCTGTCTGAAAGCTTTCATTCTGCGAATCATTATATTCGACCTGAACCGTGACATTTTTCTTAGGCTCAAGCTTTTCAAAGTTCTGTTTGATTTCTGTTTTCTGATTTGAATCATACCGAGCATTTCCGTAAAAACTGCCGCTGAAAGCATTGCCTTGACTGTCGTGGGAATTGTTAACATTCACCGAAGCTGTTCCGACAGTCGGGATATTCTCTCTTCTTCCGACAACTTCATCAACTTCATTTATTCTAACTCTCGGCTCGGACTGTTCCGCCTGCTTTTCGGTATCGAACATAAGCTGTTTGCCGATGTTATAGCTTTCGGGAAGCGGTCTTGTATAATCGGGAACAGGCTGTTTTATCTCTATCGGCATCGGCTCGGAATTATTTTGTATAGCCGTTTTGACCGAAAAGAAAATGCTGTCATGGATAAGTCTGTCGTCATTGAAACGGACTTCTATTTTCGCAGGGTGAACATTGACATCCAGCATTACCGGAGAAATCTCCATAAGCAGTACGCAGGCAGGAAATTTTCCCTCCATAATGCTGTTCTGATAAGCTTCTTCAAGTGCGTATGAACAGATATAGGATTTAACATATCTTCCGTTTACAAAAAAATACTGGAAATTGCGCTTTGGTCTGCCTTTGAGCGGCTTAACAGTAAAGCCTTGTATCTTTACACCGTTAAGCTTGTATTTTACGGGAATAAGCGATTCCGCGAAATCCTTGCCCATAACGGAATATATTGAAGAATAAAGATCGCCGTCGCCCGGTGTAAAGAAATCCTGATGATTATTCCGAATGAACTTGAACGCTATCTCTGGGTGAGAAACCGCTATTTTGCTTGTAATATCTGCAATCGCATTACCCTCGG
>CAMJES010000018.1 GCA_946404705.1 uncultured Ruminococcus sp.
ACCACCGAGATCTACACTCTTTCCCTACACGACGCTCTTCCGATCTATTCAGCAAAAGGTGATACATAATGTAATGAAAAATATTGACGATCCCACTGTTGCGGCACTTCTTATCGGCAAATATTCAAGAGCGGCAGAGCTTGATATAGCCTTCTCTCTCGAAAGCGGCAGCAGACTTTCAAGAAGCGATATTTCTCTTCCTTCAGGCGATCTTATTACAATTATCGGCAACCTTACAGAAAATGCAATGGATTCTCTCAATGAAAAAAATGAACTCCCGAAGGAGCTTTCTGTGGGAATATACACAAAACCTCACGCTATGATAATTACTGTTGACGATACGGGAAACGGAATATCTGCCGAAAATACCGAGAAGATCTTTGAGTATGGATTTTCCACCAAAGGCGACGGAAGGGGAACAGGCTTGGCGCTGGTCAGACAGCTTGCAGAAAAGCATAACGGCACTGTAACGGTGGATTCCGAACCGGGTACCGGAACATCATTCACCGTAACTCTTACCGATGAAGGAGGAAGCTCAGATGTATGAGGTCATGATAGTAGAAGACGATCCTATGGTTGCAATGATAAATAAACAATATGTAACGGAGAATAAGCATTTCCACGTATCATGCGTATGCCGTGACGGTGACAGGGCATTAAAAATGCTGCGTGACAACACCATTCACCTTGTTATCCTTGATGTATATATGCCCAAAACAAACGGACTTGAGCTTTTGAGAAAAATCAGAGAAATAAATCTGCCTGTGTCCGTAATAATGGTGACAGCTGCAAATGACAGCGCAGCTATTGAAGAAGCAATGCGTCTTGGTGTTGTGGATTATCTTGTAAAGCCGTTTTCAAGTGCAAGATTTCAGCGTGCTCTTGAAACATTTTTAAACAGGCAGGACGCTTTTCATGATCTGTCGTCATTCAGTCAGCAGCATATTGATGCTATTATGAACCGAAGCTCATCGGGAACGTCCGAACAGCTCCCCAAAGGAATTCAGGATCAGACTTTGGAAACTATAAAAAACTTTCTTGAACATAGTCCCGATACCGATCTGACAAGTGAAGAAATTGCGGACAAGGTTGGGCTGTCCCGTGTAACAGTCCGCCGATATGTAAACTATCTGCTTGAAAATGGCGTTATTGTCGGAAATATGAACTATGAAACAGGGGGCAGACCTTGTATGCTTTACAGATTAAATAAAGCTGAATAAGCTTTTATGTCTTGGACTTCAAAAGTTCTTGACAATCGGATACAATAATGGTACAATAAAAAAGTCGGAATACAGGTGCAAAAGCAGCTTAGTTAAAACAGCTGCCCAGCCTAACAAGGAATCAGGTGCGAATCCTGAGCAAGGCCGTTGCCGTATTTTGCCAATCAGTTAATGATTTAAGCATACAAGATGTAATATCAGTCACTGGGATATTTCCCGGGAAGGCGTATGTGAGTCGGTTTTGCCGACGGGCAATAAGTCGGAATACTTGCCTGTTTTTCTCTCGTGATTTAACGGGTGTTGTGTAAGGTCTGCGGAATTCCGGAGCTTAGACGATGATACGGACAGCGGGATAGCTATGCGCTTTTCCGTCTATTTGTCGTATCGTTTTTTGAGTAACTACACTGTTAAGTTGCGAAGCTTAACAGTGTTTTTTGTTTTATGGAGTTAGAGTTGAGTTATGCTTGAAGAATATATTTATCGGGGCAAAGAAAAGCTCCGATGCGGTTATACAACAGGCTCCTGTGCTGCTGCGGCGGCAAAGGCAGCTGCTGAGATGCTTATTTCGGGAACTAAGCTTTCAAAGATACAGATCAATACACCAAAGGGAATACTTCTTGATCTTGATGTTCTTGATGCGGAAATATACGATAACTATGCCGAGTGTGCCATAAAAAAAGACAGCGGAGATGACCCCGATATTACTGACGGCATACTTGTGTATGCAAAGGTAAGCAGGCTGACTTTCGGGATAGAGATAACCGGAGGAAAAGGTGTCGGTATCGTAACCAAAGCAGGACTTGACCAAGCTGTGGGAGCATACGCCATAAATTCCGTACCCCGAAAAATGATAACTCTGGCGGTCGGCGAAATAGCTGAGAAATACGATTATCACGGCGGCTTTAAGGTAGAAATATCTGTTCCCGAGGGAGAAAATATTGCAAAAAAGACCTTTAACCCACGAATGGGGATCGTAGACGGAATATCAATAATAGGTACCAGCGGGATAGTTGAACCTATGAGTAATTCGGCACTCATTGAAACCATACGTCTTGAGGAAAAAATGCGCAGGGCAGAGGGACACAATACACTTTTGCTGACTATCGGAAATTACAGCGAAGGTTATATTCAAAGGTCTATGCCGTTTGCACTTGAAAAGAGTGTGAAATGCAGCAATTTTATCGGAGAAGCGATAGATATTGCCCTTGAATTCGGTTTTGAGAGTATTCTTATTATCGGTCATATGGGAAAGCTGGTAAAACTGGGTGCCGGAATTATGAATACACATTCCGCACAGGCTGACGGACGTATGGACGTGCTTGTTACCTGCGGACTGCTTGCCGGAGCAGACAGCGAAATGCTGAAAAAACTGCCCGATTGTGTTACCGTCGATGCGGCTCTCGATATTCTGAAAACAAGCGGAATGCTTGAAAAAACTCTTGAAATATTGGCAGACAGAGCCGAATACTATCTTAATACAAAGGTTAAAAACAGCATTGAGATAGGAGCGATAATGTTTTCGGACAAGCATCTCATTGCCGTAAAAACGTCCCTTGCCGACAAGCTTGCGGGGCAGATATCGGAGGAATACAATGGTTGATTTTGTTGGAGCAGGCTGCGGTGCGGCAGACCTTATCACGCTCAGAGGAAAAAGGCTGATTGAAAATGCAGATGTAATAATTTATGCGGGTTCTCTGGTAAACCCCGAGCTGCTGAAATATGCAAAGGCGGAGTGTGAGATTTTTAACAGTGCATATATGACCCTAGATGAGGTCATTTCCGCAATGGAAAATGCAGAAAATTCAGGTAAAAATACAGTCCGTCTGCATACGGGTGATCCTTCACTTTACGGTGCAATAAGAGAGCAGATGGACAGGCTTGACAAGCTTGGCATTGATTATGAAATATGCCCCGGAGTCAGCTCCTTCTGCGGTGCGGCAGCGGCATTGAAGGCGGAATATACACTTCCTTCCGTGTCACAGACGGTCATAATAACACGAATGGCGGGGCGTACTCCCGTACCAGGATCGGAGAGCATTGAAAGCCTTGCACGGCACGGTTCGACTATGGTAATTTTTCTGAGCACGGGAATGCTTGACGAACTGTCGGGACGACTTATTGAAGGCGGTTATAGTGCCGATACGCCTGCTGCAATAGTATATAAAGCAAGCTGGGAGGACGAAAAGGTCTGCCGCTGTACGGTTGAAAGTCTTGCCGAAACCGCCGCAAGGAACGGCATTGAAAAGACTGCTCTGATAACAGTGGGAAAATTTCTCGGAAATGATTATGAGCTTTCAAAGCTTTATGACGCAAGTTTTGAAACAGGATTCAGAAAGGCAAAATAATGACAGTTTCGATTATTTCCGTTACCGAAAAGGGACGGATTTTATCCGGGAAAATAAGCGTGATACTATCGGAGAAACATAATGTGAACAGATACTGCTTTTATAAGAAAAGCGATGATGCTTCAACACCATTTTTCGATATTAACGTGATAGTTCCCGAAGTTTTTGAGAATAGTGATGCCATTGTGTTTATATGTGCCTGCGGTATTGCGGTTCGTTCTGCTGCACCGTTTGTAAAGTCAAAGCAAAGCGATCCTGCGGTGATAGTTATTGACGACTGCGGTAAATATGCCATACCGATATTGTCAGGGCATATAGGCGGTGCAAATCAGCTGGCGGAATATATTGCGGATAATATTGGTGCAGTTCCCGTAATAACTACCGCAACGGATATTGGCGGACGCTTTTCCCCAGACAGCTTTGCAAAAGCCAACGGGCTTATCATCACGGACATAAATGCCGCAAAAGCAATTGCCGCAGCGGTGCTTGACGGTGAAAAAATAGGGCTATGCAGCGAATATAACTGCGAAAATATACCGTCCGAGCTTACCAAAAACGGAAACTGCCGAACGGGAGTTTATATTGGTACGGACATATCAAAAAAGCCGTTTGAAACAACACTTTGCCTTGTTCCAAGGAATATCTGTATAGGCATTGGCTGCAAACGTGGGACATTACTTGCCGAAATAGAGCGAATGGTATTCAATTCTCTGCGTGAAGAAAATATTACCCCCGAACGCATATGCTCGGTGGCTACAATAGATATCAAGGCAGATGAATCGGGGCTGCTGAAGTTTTGTGATAAATACAAGCTGACATTTCACACTTTTTCGGCAAAAGAGCTTATGAATGCTTCGGGAGATTTTCACAGGTCTGAGTTTGTACTGAAAACAACAGGCACGGACAATGTCTGTGAACGAAGTGCGGCGAAATGCGGTGAAATTATTATGCATCGAAAAGCAGCAAACGGAATAACTGTGGCAGCTGCCGAAATTCCAATTGAAATAGATTTTGAAAAGAGGATCTTATGAAGCTTTACATAGTTGGTTTTGGCTGCGGAAGCCGTGACGGAATGACGATCGAGGCCGAAAAAGCAATTCTGAAAAGCGATCTCATTGTAGGCTATACGGTTTATGCCGAGCTTATGAAGGAGTATTTTCCCGAAAAAAAATTCTTTACCACTGCCATGCGGCAGGAAAAAGAACGTGTGGAATATGCTCTTGAACAAGCTCAGTCGGGAAAGACGGTATCAATAATTTGCAGCGGTGACAGCAGCGTTTACGGTATGGCAGGGCTTGCTTTTGAGCTTTCCGCAAATTATCCTTCGGTTGAGATAGAAGCTGTTGCGGGAGTTACGGCTGCACTTAGCGGCGGTGCGATCCTCGGCGCTCCGCTTACACATGATTTTGCGGTGATAAGCCTTTCCGACCTGCTTACTCCTATGGAGAAAATACTCAACCGTTTAAAATGCGCTGCTGAGGGAGATTTTACAATTGTATTATACAATCCTTCATCAAAAAAACGTGCAAACTATCTTGCGAAAGCCTGTGAAATACTGCAAAAATATAAAGCACCCGATACGGTATGCGGATATGTGAAAAATATTGGCAGGACAGGTCAGGAAAGCATGGTCTTAACACTCAGCGAACTCAAGGAAACTCAGGTCGATATGTTTACAACTGTTTTTATAGGGAACAGCGAAACGAAGAATATGGGCGGGAAAATGGTAACACCGAGAGGATATAGAAATGTCTGAGATAATGATTTTCGGCGGTACTTCCGAAGGGCGTATGCTTGCGGAATTTTGTGCGGAAAACAAAATAAACGCCTGTGTTTCGGTAACAACGGATTACGGTGCAGAACTTCTTCCGTGCAGCAGATATATTACTGTTTTTAACGGTAAGCTTGATAGATCCGAAATAACAAAGCTTATTTCAGATAACAAATTTTCTGTCGTTATTGATGCAACTCACCCTTACGCAACTCTTGCAACCGAAAATATCAGAAGTGCCTGTTCCGATACAAATACATCGTATTATCGTCTGAAACGAGAAAGCAGTGAAATACTGTACGGGACGATACTTAACAGCTTTGATGAACTTACAGCTTATCTTAACAAAAATAACAAGCAGATACTCAGCACTCTGGGCAGCAAGGAAATATCTCTGCTTTCAAAGGTGAACGGTCATTATAACCGAATATGGCTCAGACTTCTTCCCGCTGATGGTATAACAGAGCAGTGTGTCAAGCTTGGATTTGACAAAGAAAAGCTGATATTCGGCAAGGGTCGGTTTTCAATTGAAGAAAATATCAGGCATATCAAAGCGTGCAGTGCAGATGTTCTTCTGACAAAGGAGAGCGGAAAAGCAGGCGGATATTACGAAAAAGCCGAGGCAGCAAAAAAGCTCGGAACAGAGCTTATTACAATAAAACGACCCGAAGAATCGGGATTTGGATTAGATGAAATAAAGGAAATAATATGGTCGAAAAAATGAAGGTTTACATAGTCGGAACAGGTATGGAGGGCAGAAAAACTCTTACCGCAGAGGCAAAAAAAATAATCGAAAATGCCGAAGCTATTATAGGTGCAAGACGTATGGTCGAGCCTTTTATGGGAATGGATAAGCAGTTTTTTATAAGCTGGAAAAGTGAGGAGATAGCAGACTATCTTTGCAATAAAAGCTTTACCTCGGTGGCGATCCTAGTGTCGGGTGACTGCGGTTTTTACAGCGGAACGGAAAAGCTTTTAAAAGTACTTTCCAATCACGAAACGGAGGTGATCGCTTCCGTTTCCTCGCCCGCTTATCTTTGTTCAAAAACTGGAAAGCCGTGGCAGGATATGAGATTTGTAAGTCTTCACGGCACTGACGGAAATATTGTGAGAAATGTGTGCAGAAACAAATATTGTTTTTTCCTTCTTGGCGGAAATACCAATCCTGCCGATGTGTGCAGGGTTCTGTGTCAATACGGTCGGGGAGATATAAAGGTATTTATCGGCGAAAACCTTGGATACGAAAACGAAAAGATAACAGAGGGAAGGGCGGAAGATCTTGTATCCGAAGCTTTTTCCGAGCTGTCTGTTATTATAACCGAAAATCCTGTATATGAGCGATCTGTAAGAAGTGGAATAACCGATTCTGAGTTCATTAGGAAAAATGTTCCCATGACAAAATCCGAAGTGAGAAGCACGGTCATCTCAAAGCTTGATATAAGAAGGAACGATCTCTGCTGGGATATTGGCTGCGGCACGGGTTCGGTATCTGTTGAAATGGCGATGCAATGCTTTGACGGAAAGGTGTACTCCGTTGACAAAAATGAAGAAGCTGTCGGGCTTACCCGTGAAAATGCCTTGAAATTCGGCTGTGACAATATTGAGATACTTTCGGGAAGTGCGCCGGATATTCTGGGCGATTTTCCTGCTCCGGACAGAGTTTTTGTCGGCGGTTCTCAGGGCAGGATAACAGAGATATTTGATATTGTTTTCGAAAAAAATCCCCTTGCGGTCATCGTTGTAACGGCGGTATCCCTTGAAACGCTGAACGGTGCTGTTTCGGCATTTAAAAGTCATGGAATATTATTACCCGAAATAGTTCAGCTTGCTGTTACAAGGACCAAAAAGGTCGGTTCGCACACAATGCTTTCCGCCGAAAATCCTGTTTATATTATCAAAGGAGCAAAGCATTGAAAAGGATAATTATTGGCGGCACAAACAGCGGCTGCGGAAAAACTACTGTGACCTGCGCAATACTTCAGGCACTTGTAAACAGAAAAATGAAGGTGACATCATTTAAATGCGGTCCCGATTACATTGACCCTATGTTTCACGAAAAAATAATCGGCACTTCATCGTATAATCTTGACAGCTTTTTTTGCAATGATGATACTTTGAAATATTTGCTTTTTGAAAACAGCAGGGACGCCGATATTTCAGTCATAGAGGGCGTTATGGGATTTTACGACGGAGCAAATGGCAGAGGCTCGGCTTATTCAGTGTCGCAAATTACCGATACGCCTGCCGTTATCGTCATAGACTGCAAGGGAATGAGCGATTCAATTGGTGCGGTCATGAAAGGTTTTTTAGAGTATAAAAAGCCGAATTATATTCTCGGATTTATTTTCAACCGCTTGCCGTCAAAGCTTGCAGACTTTGCGGAAAATCTATGCAGAGAGTTTGGTACGGAGTATTTCGGATTTTTGCCCGTGAATGAGATTACATTTGAGAGCCGTCATTTGGGACTTGTGACTGCCAATGAAGTATCTGATATTAAAGATAAAATGAATCGTCTGGGTGAACTTGCGGAGAAGAATATTTTGATTGATAAGCTGATAAAGCTGTTGGAAAAACCGTTTCCGCAGTTTGTATGTCCGCAGTTTGAAAAGATGAATTTTCCGAGAAAGCCTGTTATTGCCGTTGCAAAGGATAGTGCATTCTGCTTTATTTATTTCGATAATATTTCTCTTCTGGAGAAGCTGGGTTGTGAGATAGTTTATTTTTCTCCGCTTAGTGATAAAGCTGTTCCCGAAAATGCTGACGGATTAATATTATGCGGAGGGTACCCTGAGCTTTATGCAAAAAAGCTGTCGTGCAATGCGGATATGCTTGCCGATGTTCGCAGAAAAATTGAAGCGGGTATGCCGACTATTGCCGAATGCGGCGGGTTTATGTATCTTCACGATACTATGGAAGATGCGGACGGAAATGTGCATAAAATGGTCGGCGTGATAAATGGCAAAGCGTATAAAACTTCCAAGCTGCGGCATTTCGGATATACTAAAATGACTGCGGAGCGTGACAATATGCTTTGCAAAAAAGGTGATACTTTTCCTGCGCACGAATTTCACTATTGGGACAGTACACTATGCGGAGAGGATTTTACTGCCGAAAAGTCAGACAGACGAAGCTGGAAATGCGCTTATGCGAATGAAAATATGTACGCAGGTTTTCCTCATTTGTATTTTTATTCCGATATAAAAATAGCCGAAAACTTTGTGCGCAGATGCTTTGAATACGGAGGAAAAAATGGATAGGATAGCGAAAATAACGCCGCCCGATGAAAATGAAAAAAACGCAGCAAAAATACATTGGGACAGCGTTGCAAAGCCCCTTGGAAGCCTTGGCTTGCTTGAAACGGCTATTGAAAAATTAGCTGCAATTACGGGCAGCGAAAATGTTAAAATCAACAAGAGAGCAGTCGTTGTAATGTGTGCGGATAACGGTGTTGTATGCAAAGGTGTGACACAAACGGACAGCTCCGTAACCGCACTATGCACAAAAGCAATTGCGGAAGGAACGTCCAACATAAACGTCCTTGCCGACATCTATAACGCAAAGGTAACGGCGGTCGATATTGGCGTTGACCGTGACGTAAAATGCAAAAATTTGATTGACAGAAAGATTGCATACGGCACGAAAAATATAGCCGTGGGAGCGGCTATGACTATTGAGCAAGCAGAACGTGCAATTACTGTCGGAATGGGTATTGTCCGTGATATGAAGCGTGAGGACGCCGATATTATCGTTACCGGCGAAATGGGCATAGGAAATACCACCACTTCAGCCGCCCTTGCTTCGGTGCTTCTTGATATGCCGCCCAAATCGGTGACAGGCAGGGGAGCAGGTCTTGACAGCGCAGGACTTAAGCGTAAAATAGCCGCCGTTGAACGTGCCATTGCGACGAACCGTCCCGACATAGATAAGCCGATTGAATTGCTTGCAAAGCTGGGCGGCTTTGATATTGCAGGAATGACGGGACTTTTCCTTGGCGGCGCATATTATCACATTCCCGTTGTCATAGACGGTGTTATTTCCGCTGTTTCGGCGCTTATCGCCTGTGAGATAAATCCGCTTGCAAGGGAATATATGCTTGCAAGCCACGTTTCGGGTGAACCGTCGGGGAAAATGCTGCTTGAAAAGATAGGCGTAAAACCGCTTATAACGGCGGAAATGCGGCTCGGCGAGGGCACGGGCGGAATAATGCTCCTGCCCCTGCTCGACGGAGCGCTGGCGGTGTATAACAGCGCTCACCGCTTTGACGATATGGGCATGGAAAGGTATGTGGAGCTGAAATGACGGTGCTTGTTACAGGCGGCGCAAAGTGCGGAAAATCTCATTTTGCAGAGATGCTTTTTAGCGGTTTTGAGGGCAGAAAACTATATATTGCCACTATGCAGCCTTACGGTGAAGAAGCCTTTGCCGCCATTGAACGCCACAGAAAGCTGCGCAGCGGAAAAGGCTTTGAAACCGTTGAAAAATACACGGACATTGATGAGATAAACCTTCCCGAAAGCTGTGGAATACTGCTTGAATGTACGGCAAATCTTTGCGCAAATGAAATGTTTAAGGACGGAGAGCCAGTTGACCCGACTGACAAAATATTGTGCGGTTTTCGGCATCTGAAAAGCCGTGCAAAGCTGCTTGTTATAGTCACCAACGAGGTTGGAAATGACGGCGTTGTCTACGAAAAAGGCACGGCGAAATATATTGAAGCAATGGGGGAGATAAACCGCCGTGCCGCAAAGCTTGCCGATAGAGTAGTGGAATGCGTGTATGGAATCCCCGTGCCGCTGAAAGGAGAACTGCCATGAGGATATTGAAGTCACTTGCAAGCGCATTTCTTATGTATTCACGAATACCCATGCCACAAGTGGAATGGAAAGAGGAAAACAGGCGTTATGCGCTGTGCTTTTTTCCTCTTGTAGGCGCAGTTTCGGGGGCAATTTTTCTCCTTTGGAAATATATCTGCGGTTGGCTTAATATAGGTGCGCTTGCGGATGGTGCTGTTTCTGCGCTTATACCTCTTCTTGTCACGGGTGGCATACATATAGACGGTTTCTGCGACGTTACAGACGCAAAAGCTTCCTGTGCCGACAGAGAGGGCAAGCTGAAAATTATGAGCGATCCTCATATCGGCTCCTTTGCAGCAATGTGGCTGTGCGCATATCTTATTTTGCAGACGGCAATGCTTGCGGAGATAAAAAATCTCGGAACGGCTGTTATCGTTGCCTGCGGATATGTGCTTTCAAGGGCGTTCAGCGGACTTGCGGCGGTAACGTTTAAAAGTGCAAAGAAAGAAGGCGCATTGCAGAGCTTTGCAAAGCCTGCCCATAAAAAAGTTACAGTTGCAGTTTTGCTTGTTTTTACGGCAGTTTCGGCTGCGGCAATGCTTCGTGCAGACCTTGTTTCGGGAGGACTTGCATTGATAGGGGCGGCAGGGACGTTCATATATTACAGAATATCCGCATACAAAAAATTCGGCGGAATTACGGGCGACCTTGCAGGCTGGTTTTTGCAGATATGCGAAATGGCTGTGCTGATATTAGCAGTTGTCGGAGAAAAACTTACGGAGGCGTTTTTATGATAATGATAACAGGCGGCGCATTCCAAGGCAAAAAGGAATATGCAAAAAAGCGTTTCGGTTTTTCCAATGAGGATATTTTAAACGGCGGAAGCTGTGACCTTGATGCGGTTTTTAACGCAAAATGCGTAACGGATTATCAGCTTACGGTGAAGCGCCTGCTTGAAGAAAATGCCGACCCTAATGAATTTACAAGGCGGCTTTGCAGAGAAAATTCGGATGCTGTCATTATCATAAACGAGATAGGCGGAGGTATAATCCCAATTGAAAAAAGTGAGCGCATATGGCGTGAAGAAACGGGCAGAGCAGGCTGTATCATTGCGGAGAATTCCCGTGAGGTCATACGTCTTGTCTGCGGTATTCCCGTAAAGATAAAGGGGTAAGGCGCAATGAAGATAATATTTATCCGTCACGGCAAGACCGCCGGAAATCTTGAAAAGCGATATATCGGCGTTACCGATGAGCCTCTTTGCGAAGAGGGCGTTTCCGAGCTGAAAAGCATAAGCTATCCTGATTGCCATATTGTTATTTCAAGTCCTATGAAACGCTGCTTGCAAACTGCGGAAATCATTTATCCCGATAAAAAAATCGTTGTCGGTGAAAATTTGAAAGAGTGTGATTTCGGGGATTTTGAGGGCAAAAATTACCTTGAATTGTCGGGAGATACAGATTATCAGCGTTGGATAGACAGCGGCGGAACAATGGCATTTCCAAACGGCGAAAACCCCTCCGATTTTAAGAAAAGGTGCATTGCGGAGTTTTACAATATCGTTTCGGAATATATCGCAAATACCGTGCTTGCCTTTGTTGTTCACGGCGGCACCATAATGTCGATACTTGAAAAATACGCTTATCCCAAAGGCGGTTATTACGATTTTCAGGTTCAAAACGCACATGGATATATAACCGAGTTTGACGGTGAAAAAATAATTATTTCGGAGAAAATATGAAGGCGTTTATACTTATTCTGCCGATGATTATCGGTTTTATTATTGATATTTTTCTTGGTGACCCGTACACTCTGCCGCACCCTGTAAGGCTAATAGGTACGCTTATTTCACGGCTGGAAAGATATGTGAGAAGTCGGTTTAAAAATCTGCGGACGGGGGGATTTTTTCTTGCTTTGACGGTTATTTTTCTTTCGTCGGGGATACCGTTTGCATGCCTGTTTATTGCGTATAAAATTAGCAATGTTTTTGGAATTGCCGTTGAAAGTGTTTTCTGCTATTATCTGATAGCGGCAAAATGTCTGCGTGATGAAAGTATGAAGGTATATCGTGCAATTTTGGAAAATGACACTGACAAAGCACGAAAAGCCGTGTCAATGATAGTGGGGCGTGATACCGATGTTCTTGACGAAAAGGGCATTATCAAGGCTGCTGTGGAAACGGTGGCAGAGAACACTTCCGACGGTGTAACTGCACCGATGATGTACATTTCCGCAGGCGGTGCTGCACTTGGATTTCTCTACAAGGCGGTAAACACTATGGATTCAATGATAGGCTACAAAAATGAAAAATATGCAGACATCGGACGATTTGCCGCACGTCTGGACGATCTTCTGAACTATATCCCGTCAAGGCTGACTGCACTTGCAATGATACTTTCTGCGTATCTGCTTCGGCTGGACGGAAAAAATGCATTTCATATCTGGAAGCGTGACCGCAGAAAGCACGCCAGTCCTAACTCTGCGCAGACGGAATCGGTATGTGCAGGAGCACTGGATATACGCCTTGCAGGTGACGCTTACTACTTCGGTGAGCTGCATAAAAAGGAGTTCATCGGCGATGATATTCGTCCGCCCGAAAGCGAGGATATACGCCGTGCAAACCGTCTTATGTACTGTACGTCGGTCATTGTGCTGATAATATCCGCAGCGGCAAGAGCCTTTATATTTGGAGGTTTGTTATGAATATTCCAAAGCACGGCGGCGATACTTTCGGGCGTGAGATACGATATGATTTTTCGGCAAATCTCAATCCGCTGGGTATGCCGCAGAGCGTGAAAAAAGCACTTGAAAATTCCATTCCCGATTGGGAGAAATACCCCGACCCTTACTGCCGCAGACTGGTGAAAAAACTGTCTGAGCATGAAAATTTTCCGCACGAAAATATTGTCTGCGGAAACGGTGCGGCTGACCTTATTTTTCGCATCGTCCGGGCGGTAAAACCTCAAAAAGCCGTTATCTGTGCACCCTCTTTCGGGGAATATACCAAGGCTTTGGAGCAATGCGGCTGTGAAATTTCGGCGTATCGGCTTGCGGAAGAAAACGGGTTTGCACTTGACGTTGGAATAACCGAAATCCTTGACAAAAGCGTTGATATGCTTATACTTGGTACGCCCAACAATCCCACAGGACAGACAATTGAAAGCGAACTTCTATGTGAGATCTGCAAAAAATGCGAAGAGGACAACATTATTTTTTTATGCGATGAATGTTTCATTGATTTTGTGGTGAACGGAACGGGCGCAGAGTGCTTTATGAACAAAAACGTGGTGGTTTTAAAGGCGTTTACAAAGATATACGCTATGGCAGGTCTGCGGCTTGGGTATGCTCTTTTCGGCGATAGCACTCTTGCTGAAAAAGTCCGTGAAACAGGGCAGTTCTGGAGCGTTTCTTCACCTGCGCAGGCGGCAGGAGAAACGGCATTGGACGAAAAAAACTATGTCGCAAAAACTGCGGAGTTCATCAAAAATGAACGGGAATATTTATCGAAAAATCTGCTGCGGTTTGGATTTAAGGTGTACCCCTCGGAAGCAAATTTTATCCTTTTTTATACCGACCTGCCCCTTGATGAAATGCTTTTGCGGAAGAATATACTTATACGAAACTGTGAAAACTTTAATGGACTTTCACAGGGCTTTTTCCGCATTGCAGTCCGCACTCACGAAGGAAATTCTGCGCTTGTTTCCGCAATAGAGAGGTGTCTGAATGGCTAAGGCGATAATGATACAGGGTACGATGTCAAACTCGGGAAAGAGCTTTCTTGCCGCTGCACTTTGCAGGATATTCCGTCAGGACGGCTATTCTGCCGCACCCTTCAAATCACAGAATATGGCACTCAATTCCTATATAACCTCAGACGGTTTGGAAATGGGCAGGGCGCAGGCAATGCAGGCAGAGGCGGCGGGAATTGAACCGTCTGTGCTGATGAATCCCATACTTTTAAAGCCTACAACAGATGTCGGTTCGCAGGTGATAGTCAACGGCGAAGTAAGGGGAAACATGAAAGCGGCGGATTATTTCCGTTACAAAAAAGAGCTTATCCCCGACATTATGAAGGCATACAATACTCTTGCATCACAGCACGATATTATCGTTATCGAGGGCGCAGGAAGTCCTGCGGAGATCAATCTTAAGCAGGACGATATTGTAAACATGGGCATGGCAAAGCTGGCGAAAGCACCCGTTCTTCTCACGGGAGATATTGACAGAGGGGGAGTTTTTGCACAGCTTCTGGGTACGCTTATGCTCCTTGACGATGATGAACGCAGCATGGTGAAAGGTCTTATCGTAAACAAATTCAGAGGCGACAAGAGCATCTTTTCGGACGGCGTTCAAATGCTTGAACAGCGTGGCGGAAAGCCTGTTATTGGCGTTGTTCCCTACATAAAATGCGATATTGAGGACGAGGATAGTCTTTCGGAAAAGCTGGAAAACGGTTCAAAGGGCATTATAGACATTGCGGTAATACGCTTGCCGAGAATATCAAATTTTACTGACTTTGATGTTTTTTCGCAGTATGAGGGCGTTTCCGTGCGGTATGTTTCAAAGTATTCCGAGCTTTCCGAGCCTGATATGATAATTATTCCGGGAACTAAAAGCACTATCTCAGATATGAAGTGGCTCCGTGAGAGCGGACTTGAAGCGGCTGTGAAGAAATGTGTATCTAAGGGCGTGCCGCTGTTCGGAATTTGCGGCGGCTATCAGATGCTTGGTGAAAGGATAACCGATAGTGAAGGCGCAGAGGGCGGCGGAGCAATAGACGGAATGAGCCTGTTAAAATGCCGCACTGAGTTTTCAACCGAAAAGACACGCCGCAGAACAGAAGGCGTATTTGCGGAGGTGGACGGAGCATTTTCCTGCCTTACGGGATCGCACTTTTCCGGCTATGAGATACATATGGGCGAAACCGTGTCCGAAGAAACGCCCCTTTTATCCTGCGGCGGCGCACAAATCGGCAACGTTTACGGCTGTTATATTCACGGTGTTTTTGACAGTCCGGAGGTTTCCGAGAGGATAGTTAAAACGCTGTACAGCCGCAAGGGTCTTGCATACGCCGGAGGGAAAAATAACCGCGGGGCGTACAAGGAAATGCAGTTTGATATTCTTGCAGACGGTGTGCGGAATAGCTTGGATATGAAGATGATTTATAATATCATTGATAAAGGTTTAATTTGAAAAAGGGAGAAAAAATGAAAACCGAAAGAATACTTTTTCTGATTGTTTTAACAGTATTTGCAGCAGTTCTCAGCGGCTGTTCAAAAAATGCAGAATCAACCGATAATACAGAGAAAATCGGCGGTATTGCTTTCTCGGAAACAGTACCTCTGACTTATGCGGAATGCTTTTCAATAGACAGATACGAGAGCGGTTATTCGCTTATAAAAACCATGAATGGAGAAAAATATCTGCTTGTTCCAAAGGATAAGGACATACCGAATGAACTTCAGTCCGACATAATTACATTATCTTACCCTATTGAAGATGTTTATCTGGTAGCAGCTAATGCTATGGGACATTTTGCTCAGCTGGGGAAAGGTGAATCTATAAAATTTTCCGGCAAAAAAGCATCGGATTGGTATATTGATTATGCCCGTGAAGCTATTGAAGATGGGAAAATTTTTTATGCAGGAAAATACCGTGAACCTGATTATGAAATGCTTCTGGAAAATGACTGCAAGCTGTCCATTCAGTCTACTATGATCGAGCATTCTCCCGAGGTAAAGGAAAAGCTCATTGAGCTGGGAATACCTGTATTCATAGATTATTCAAGCTATGAAAGTCATCCCTTGGGCAGAAGTGAGTGGATAAAGCTTTACGGTGAAATGACAGGAGTTCCGCAACTTGCCGAAAGCATTTTTAACGAACAGCTGGGTGAGTTTGAGAGTTTTGATAAAGCGGACACCGATAAAAGTGTTGCATTTTTCTATATAAATACAGCAGGTCAGCCTGTAACAAGAAAGCCCGGCGATTATATCACTAAAATGATAGAGCTTGCAGGAGGGGAAAATGCTTTCAAGACTATCGGCGGGGAGGAGATCGGAAGAGCGTCGTGTAGGGAAAGAGTGTAGATCTCGGTGGT
>CAMJES010000019.1 GCA_946404705.1 uncultured Ruminococcus sp.
TGCAGCGATAAGCGAAAATCTAACAGCTATTAAAAAGCGCAATTCACAATAAAAAGGTGAAACGGAAATGATAAATCAAACCGTTGAACCTAAATTGTGAATTGCGCTTTTTTTAGCTATTCTGTTTTGGGCTGTTGCCGCTGTGATTTTTGTTATGGTTTAGGGGAGTTTCGCGCTCTGCGGAGCGCGACCAAAGGGCTTTGCCCTCCGGACACCCACCACCCTTTAAAAAGCGTGGACGTAAACTTTAGGCTGCTTCGCAGAGTGTTGCTGTAACAGTTCTTTTTTCTTATCAGTTTTCTTCAAATATTGCTTTGAGCGACTGTGCTTGTGAGTCGAGGTTTCTTGCGGTTTCTTCCGCTTCTGCGGATATTGCCGCATTCTGCTGTACTACTGTTGAGATCTGCATCATGCTTTCGGAGATCTGTCTGAACGATTCAGCCTGCTCGTCTGCGGTCGCTGCGATATTGTCGATAAGCGTATTGCTTTCTGCAATTCCGCTCATCATCGAACGAAGCTGCTCGGCTGTTTCGTTTGCGATCTGTGAGCCGTTTGCTACTGCGATCTTGGTTTCTTCGATAAGCCGTGCGGTTCCCTTTGTTGCTTCTGCGCTCTTGTTTGCGAGGTTTCTTACCTCGTCTGCGACAACTGCAAAGCCCTTGCCGTGCTGTCCTGCTCTTGCAGCTTCAACTGCGGCATTGAGCGCGAGGATATTTGTTTGGAATGCGATATCGTCGATAGTTTTTACGATGTTGCCGATCTTGGTTGAGGATTCTTCGATTTTTGCCATTGCGTCCTGCATTTCGGCAATTTTCTTAACGCCGCTGTCGACGTTCTTGGTGGTTTCATCGGATATTCTGCTGGCGGTTTTTGCCGATTCTGCGTTGTTCTTTATCTGCTCTGTGATAGAGCTGAACGAAGCGGAAAGTTCCTCAACGGTTGCTGCCTGAGTGGACGAACCCTCGGAAAGTCTTGCTGCGACAGCCTGCATTTCGGAAGCCCGATTGCTGATATCTGCCGATATAGCTGTGGTTTCGGAGATAACGTGCTGTTCTTTTTCGTTGAGCTTTACGGTTTCTTCGATATTGCGCTTGATATTTGCAAGCATTGAATTTATTCCGTCGCTAAGGGTTACATATTCGGGGCAGGTTCTTACATTGACCTCTGCGTCAAGATTTCCCGAAGAGATGATCTGCATATCGCCGGTAAGCTCGTTCAGACCCTTGATGATGATATTCTGTACGGCGGAGTTTATGAGAAGAACGATAACGGTGAGCATTACAAGTGTAGCGAGTATGAAGATAACAACGAGCGAGGTACGTCCGCTGAAGGCTTCGCTTCTGCTGATAGCAGCAATAAGTATGTAGTTTTCGGTTTCGCCCGTAGAGCAGATCATGCTTTCGCCGTCAATTTTTGCAACGATGCCGCTGCCGCCCTTCATAAGCTTTTCGGTGATGCCGATATCGGCGTAATTCTGACCGATAAGCTCGGCATTTTTATGAGCTGCGACTGTTCCGTCAGCTTTATTTACAGCCATAACATAGCCGTTGTTTCCGACTGCTATATCGGCAAGAACATTGGCAATGCTTGTCTTTTCGATCTGGTTCTGGAGTCTTGTCGGGGTGATTCCGACCTGAACGATGCCCTTTTTATCTTTTCTTGAAACGCCTACATACTGGAAATATTTGCCCTCGGCGCCGTTTGGCTGAGCGTCCTGTACGATTTTTAAGGAAGAATTGTCAAGGATAGGCATAAATTCATTTCCCTGATCGCTTGCGGCAAAATCAAATCCGTAATATCCCGGAACATTTCCCCACTGGAGGATACCCTTTTCGTCTGAAACATGAAGCTCGTCAACATCGAGCATAACGGCGATTTCGTTGAGCTTGTCGAGATTGTCAAGGATAGAGGGATCGAGTGCTATCATTTCCGCAAAAGAGTCAGCCTTTGAAATGAAGTCGCCGTTGAGCTGGTCGATAATATTCTGTGTTTCTACGTCATTGTCAGCCAATCTTGAAATAACATCGTCAATTCTGGTCGAAGCGGTGCTTGCAGCTGTTTTCTGCATGAGCAGACTTTGTACTGAGAATATTACAAGGATCATAAAGACAAGTGCGGCGGAGCAGGCTATAATTATTCGCTTTGTTAGTGTTTTTTTCATTGATTCGGTCATCTCCCTATAATGATTGTTTAGTCGTTTAGTGCAATGATATATATGTTTTTTAATTATACCACGAAAATTTTGTCAAGTCAATGCACTTTTTGCGCATTTTGTATATTTTTTTGACAAAATATACCGAATTTGTGGATAATGTGTTGAAATTTACGCAAGATTTGCTGCATTATTGCAAAAAAATCAGCCGTACAAGTTAAATGTACGGCTGAAAAACTGGTTAATTAAATCTTAGTAAGAAACGCCCTGCCACTTCATAGCGTCTGCAACCTTGAGGAAGCCTGCGATGTTAGCACCCATAACAAGGTTGCCTTCGTGGCCGTATTCCTTGGAAGCGTTGTATGCATTGTGGAAGATATTGATCATGATGTTCTTGAGCTTAGCGTCAACCTCTTCAAATGTCCAGGAAAGTCTTTCGCTGTTCTGGGACATTTCAAGACCGGATGTTGCAACGCCGCCTGCGTTAGCAGCCTTTGCAGGTCCGAAGAGAATGCCTGCATTCTGGAGCTTTTCGATAGCCTCGGGAGTGGAAGGCATATTTGCGCCTTCTGCAACTGCGATTACGCCGTTCTTGATAAGAGCGTCAGCGGATTCGCCGTCAAGCTCGTTCTGTGTAGCGCAGGGGAGAGCGATATCGCACTTGATTGTCCAAATGCCCTTGCAGCCTTCTGTATATGTAGCGTTCTTGTGGCTTGTTCTTGCAACGTATTCCTTGATTCTTCCTCTTTCAACTTCCTTGATCTGCTTAACGAGGTCGAGTTCGATTCCGTCGGGATCGTGGATATAGCCGTTGGAGTCGGAGAGAGCAACTACCTTGCTGCCAAGTTCTGTAGCCTTCTCTGTTGCGTAGATAGCAACATTGCCCGAACCAGAAACAACAACTGTCTTGCCCTTGAGGCTGTCGTTCTTCATACATTTGAGCATTTCATCTGTGAAGTAGCAAAGGCCATAGCCTGTTGCTTCTGTTCTTGCGAGAGAACCGCCGTAGGAAAGACCCTTACCTGTGAGAACGCCTGTGAACTCGTTGCGGAGTCTCTTATACTGACCGAACATGAAGCCGATCTCTCTTGCGCCTGTTCCGATATCGCCTGCGGGAACGTCGGTGTCGGCGCCGATATGCTTGGAAAGCTCTGTCATAAAGCTCTGGCAGAATGCCATGATCTCTCTGTCGGACTTGCCCTTCGGGTCGAAGTCGGAGCCGCCCTTACCGCCGCCCATGGGAAGGCCTGTAAGGCTGTTCTTGAAGATCTGCTCGAAACCGAGGAACTTGATTACGGATGCGCAAACGGAGGGGTGAAGTCTGATACCGCCCTTGTAAGGGCCGATAGCGGAGTTGAACTGGCAGCGGTAACCTCTGTTTACCTGAACGTTGCCCTTGTCGTCTACCCATGAAACTCTGAACTGGATGAATCTTTCCGGTTCAACGATTCTGTCGATGATTCCGTTTGTTTCGTAGGACTTATCCTTTTCAACTACGGGTTCGAAGGATTCGAGAACCTCTCTTACTGCCTGTAAAAATTCTTTTTCGCCGGGATTGCGCTGTTCAACCTTGTCATAAACCTTCTGGAGATATGCGTTTTTGAATGCCATTTTGATTTCCTCCCATTTATAATAGTATATATATATTGATGACCCACTCACAAGTCACCGGTTTCGGGCAATTCTTTCATCCCGAAACATCACGATTACTATTATACACTATCCATTGAAATTTTGCAAGAGCTTTTTACCAAAAAATCAAAATTTTTACTCAATTTTCACAATTGGCGCCAAATTTCGGTCGGAGAATGAATTTACTGCAGGATTTTGAGGGCTGAGTTGCATTTGGAGGGCTGTTTGCGTCAAAGAGGCGGATAAAATCAAAATAGTATGTTTTAACTTAAAAAAATGAAAACCAAGTGCAAATTTTTTTAAATATTTGGGTCATAAAACCGTCTTAAAGAGTAGAAGTTGTCGAAGACTTTGTAATAAACGTACAATATTTTTAGACATTTTGTTAAAAATAACATATTGCTAATTTGTAACCAAAATGTTATAATAGAGGTAGTATCTGGGGCGAGGTGTGCCCATAAATCTTTTTAATCCAAGCGGAGGTGTAAATCCTATATGAAGACATTTATCTACACCGCCACCGACGTTCAGGGCAATACTGTCAAGAACGCGCGAATGACGGCTGAGGATGTAAATGACTTTTTGGAGAAGATCCATGAAAAGGGGCTTTTCTGTTCCAGCTATAAGGAAGCTTCTTCCAAGACAACAAATACTCTTCATAAGTTCACGACAAAAGAGCTTTCCAACGACTGCAGACAGCTCAGCGCAATGCTGACTTCGGGACTCACACTTGTAAAGGCACTTGATATTCTGTATAAGGAGCAGGAAAAGAAGGCTCAGAAGCAGATCTATCAGGAGATTTACGAAGAAGTGCAGAAGGGTTCATCTTTCTCAGATGCGCTCAGAATGCAGCAGGGGGCGTTCCCGAGCTTCATGATCTCTATGATCCAAGCAGGCGAAGCTTCGGGTTCTCTTGACGTTATTTCAAGACGACTTGAAGATAACTACGCAAAGGAAGCAAAGCTTAACAACAAGATCAAAAGCTCGATGATGTATCCTATCATCCTCGCCGTACTCTGCGTTGCTATCGTTGTTCTCCTTTTCACATTTATCATGCCTACATTCAAAGATATGATGAGAGAGGAAGATATGAAGGGCCTTACAGGCGCTCTGTTTGCTTTCTCCGACAGTATCATCAATTATTGGTATGTATATATCATAGCAGTATTCGGTGTTATCTTTGTTGTAAAGTATGCTCTTAAGGTTCCGTCAATACATTTTAAATGGGATAAACTAAAGTGCAAAGGCCCCGGCTTTGGAAAGCTTATTGTAAAGGTTTATACCGGTAAGTTCGCAAGAACGCTTTCTTCGCTTTATTCTTCCGGTATCCCTATGGTTGAAGCACTTGAACGTTCGGCTGCTATCCTCAACAACGACTACATAGAAAAGGCTTTCGAAACCGTTGTTGACGAGGTTAAGCAGGGTGAACAGCTCTCCGTTTCCATTCAGAGAACGGGTATTTTTGAGTCGATGTTCGTTTCCATCATCTATGTTGGTGAGGAATCCGGTGCGCTCGATACGATCCTTACCAAGTCCGCCGAATTCTATGAGGATGAATCCGATGCAGCTATCGGCCGTCTTGTTGGTATGATCGAACCTGTAATGATCATATTCATGGGTGTTATGATCGGTCTTGTTATCGCAGGTATTCTCCCGGCTCTTTACGGTACGTTTGAAAATATTCAGTAAAAATAAAAAAATAAATCAGTGAGGTGACGAGTATGCTTTCATTTGATATTACCGACAGACATATTCGAATTATTCGCGGTACAGAAGCAAACAACAAGATCAAGGTTTCCGCTGCTGCTACCATCGATCTCGAAGAAGGTCTTATCGTTAATGGTCATATTAAAGATATACCTAAAATCGCAACAATCATCAACGAGGAACTCAAAAACAAGAAAATGGCTGACAAAGAAGCCGTTATCAGCATTTCCTCCAACCTTGTAATCTTCAAGGAATTACATATCCCGAAGGCAAAAGGCGCACAGCTCCTTTCCATGGTTCAGAACCAGATGCAGCATACAATGGGTATCGCTGACGACTATTCGATCTCCTACACCATCGCAGGTGAGATCGAAGAGGACGGCGTTGCGGCTCTCAAGATACTTGCAACAGCCTGCCCGTTTGAAGTTGTTGACTGCTTCAGAAAGGTATTCTCGATGCTCGGTATCGGACTTCGTTCCGTAGCCGTTGCCTGCAATACCATCACAAGACTTATCATTTCCGATCCGAAGATGAAGGCAAAGATGCCTATGCTCCTCGTTCAGATCGACCCGAACTTTGTAAGCCTTAACCTCTATGAGAACAACCAGCTTACATTCTCGCGTTTCGCTTCGATCGACGCTGTCGACTACGACAACTCCGAGGACTACATCTACGAGGCTGTTACCGAGAATATCTCCCGTATGTTCCAGTTCCAGAGATCGAGAAATCCCGAAGAGCCTATCAAAAACGTTGTTTTCTACGGCGATACGACCGAGTATATCCGTCTTACAAACGCTCTTGAATCGCTCGATATCACAACAAGCCTTCTCGGCGTTCCGAACAATGTCGGCGGCTATGAAAACTTCGAGTTCCAAGCTTATGCAAACGCTATCGGCGCTATGCTCAGAAGCAACAAGGATTCAGAAAGAATCAACCTTATTGAAACGGACGCAACTTCGGGCCGTTCCGCTGCAGGTGCTTCATTCGTTGTAACTGTTGCGGTCGCAGCTCTCGTTTCGGTTGCTCTTGTTGCCGGAATAACTCTCGGCGCAAATGTTATCAAGAGCCAGTATGAGGACGATACCGCAAAGATACAGGAATGGCTTGACAGCCCCGAAACTGCTCAGAAAATAGCTGCCGTTGACGCGGCTCAGGCTAAGCTCGACAAGGTAACATCCTTCCGAAACGGTCTTGATACCGCAAAGGGTTACTTCGATTCTCTGCCTGTATTCTCAACAGAGGTAAAAGACACCATTGAAGAGAATTTCAAGGGTACCGATGCAAAGATATTAAGCTACAGATTCACAGAGGGTATTATCAATCTCTCCTGCAGAGCCGATGACAACCAGACTCCTTCAAAGGTCGTTGCAAATTTTGTTGAACAGGACGCTTTCACCAACATAACATATATTGGATATATGGCGGAAGAAGACAAAGAAACTTCAAAAGATGTGTTCAACTTCGATATCAGCATCAGCATAAAGGAAGTCGAACCCGAAGAAACCCCTGAAGAAACAACAGAGGAGGCTGAATAATAATGAAGCTTTCATACAGAGATAAAGTAATTTTTGTTGCAGCAATTGTAATCATAATCGTTGTTGCAGGTATTTTCCTCTTCATCAAGCCGAAATTCGGTGAAATGAACAAAGCAAAGCTTGCACTTGAGAAGAAGCAGAGCGAGCAGGCAGATGTTGAATCTAAGATCAACACTCTTCCGGATATCGTTGCTTCCCTTAAATCAACTGCGCAGGAAGTTGAGGAAATTCAGGAATATTTCATGCCCGAGCAGGATCCGTATCTCAATGAACAGTATGTTCGCGAGATTCTCGGAAATAACGTTACAACACTTGGAATGGAAACACATTATACACAGGCAAGCGACATTAAAGAGTATATTGTAAATCCCGAAAATGTTGTTGCATACGACCTTCTTATCAACGGCGACCTTTACAACGAGCTGCCGCAGGAGGTTTATGACACATATAATAAGGTTGCTGCCGAAAAGGGCGGAAAATGCGTTATTGGTGTTACCAACATGATCATTAACTACAGAGATAAGGTTGACTATTCCGGAATTTATAAGTTTATCGACGCAGTTAAGGATAACGGCAAAACAATAATCGTAACCGAATTCTCAAGAGGTGAAGACGAAGAGGACGAAACAGTAACAGAAGCTAATATCAGCCTTGTGATGTATTCAATTTATCCTCTCAATGTTGAGAAGGTTATGGAAGAAAGCGACGAATTTGTTTTTGACCCGAATTTGGCTGTAGAAACAGCAGAGTAAGTTAATGCCACGGCCGATGAAGACGCAGATTTTCTTCATCGGCATAAGTGGCATATAGAGAAAATATTTTAAAGAAGAAAAGTTATCAATTTAAGAAGGAAATAAGCTATTTTCAAACAATTAACAATTTTTCAGAAAGGGTGGAAAAAATGGTAAACACAAGTAGTGACAGGAAAAAGAAAAACCTAAAGGGCGTTGTCCTGATCATGGTAGTTACCGTTATGATGGTGCTGATCGTAATGCTGTTGGCAACGCTTGCAGCTGTATCTACGGCACAAAACCGGTATTTCTCGAAGTATGAAGAAAACCAGGGATATTATTCAGCTCGTTCGGCACTTGATGTTTGCATGGATAATACGTTTATAGATTCCGAGTATTATGCATACGATTCTTCGGGAAACTTGAGAGAATTTGAGTATCTGAATCCCGACACATCGACCCCGGGTGCCCCTCCAACGTTAACGATGCCCATGAAGCAGGGTCTTGCTATCCAGCTTGATACCTATCGTATCAAAGCTCATGCCGAGTCTATGGAGGCTTATGAGGCAATGACCGATAAGACCCAGTTTTCGACAGATTTCTGGGTAAACCCCGGTGTACCCGGCGGTGATTCTGTATTTAATGCAGCAGGAGATCCCGCAAACGGCTATTACGAGGCTCCTACACTCGATTACATTGAGTATAATATACAGTACCCCAAAATTGCGGACGCTTCAAATGAATTTGGCGGAATGGTAGATCAGCCCGACCCGTCAGATCCGTCTTCCCAGGTCGCAAAGGTACGCATTGAAGTTCTTGCAAGATCATTTGACGGTCATAACAGCAATCTTGCAGCTGAAATGGCTGCCGATCCCGTAAATGCTGATGCTCTTAAGACTGCAGATATCGAGGCGGTCAGAAACGGACAGCGAAATAAGGACACGATCTACTACAAAATAACAGCGATCGTTGAGGTTCAGGGAACCGAACAGAGCGCCAGCGTTATCTATTCAACTCCCGAAACGGAAGTATATTTCACAGGTGCGCTCACAGCAACCGGTTCGATCCTCGGTCTTAACAATGGTATTATCATTGATGGATTTGCAACTCCCGACGGAACATCCTTTGCAAATGACGCTGTTTATGTAGGTAAATCCTTTGTCGGCGGTTCTGCCGGATTAACGAACGGTAACGGTACTACTCTTCCTATGAGTAAGGGTCAGTGCTGCTACTTCAAAGATTTCGATGTTACTGCAAACTACGGTTTGCTCCCCGTATCATTGAACTGCACCTCTTCTTCTCCGGATAAGGATATTCCTATTGTGTTTGTTGACGGAAATTTCTCTAACAGCAATAATTTGAACTGGGCAGGAAAATCTACTGCAGGCAGAGAAAGACAGGTAGATCTTGTTGTAACAGGCGATTGTACTGTTAAAAACACAGACTTTAACGGCAATATTTATGTTGGTGGGGATATGATACTTAATTCGGACAATTTTAAAATGGCTCCGGATACATATCTCGTTGTCGCAGGCGATTTGTATATCGCTAATCAGAACTGTATCAGCGGTCTGAGCTCTGTTTCAATAGTAGTAATGGGAAATATTGACCTCGGTGCAACCGGAATTAATATGTTCCCAACAAATATCTATATGCAGGACGGAGCAAAGGTTACAGCCGGCAGCGGAATGGTAAATGCTGTGTACAACGAAACAACAGGACATCTTGTTGATGAAGCAGATTTCACAATTGACTACGGACAAGGCGGATTGCCTCTTACAGTTGATTCAGGTGTTATTGAAAACAATGCTTCAAGTCCGGTATATGAAAAGTTCAGAACACTTGATATAACCAAGAATCCAACAACCGAGGGTGCTGAGGTATATCTCCCAATTATCACTATATCTTCGGGTGCGGCAAATGTTGCGGACGGTGACGGTAATTCGGATTGCTTAAGAAATGTACCTTGTCTTGAAAGTGAATACTATAATTTCTGGAAACGTGATAACGTTGCTCCTTATGATTATCTCCCCGGCCCTGTTTACCTTACAGCTGAGGAAATGGCAGGAACACCGAAAAAGTCAGACAGAGATGTCGGAAACTATACTGCGATGGACTTCACACCTCCTGCAAGTGCATCATACCTTCCTAAAAACGGAGATGTTGATGTTACCGGTGAAACCGACTTTATCATGACTCCTTCGAGCTATAATATCTATCTCAGGGGTTCCGGTACGGCAAATATTTATGTTCAAGCCGGTTACTTTGAAGGATATATTCGTTCGGAAGATACAACGAAGATCAATTTCTATTTCCAGAACGCTACATATACATGGAGAGTTGCTAATTTCACCGATTCTGTTTTGTATGGCCTTACTACAAACGGACCGGATTCCGATAAAGGCTTGAGATTCGGCGAAGAAGATCCTAAGCGTTTGCCTCCTCCGAGAATTTATTTCTATGCTTCTGCAGGTGCAACGATCGATTGTAACCAGGCAGGCTGGACTCTGTTTACCGGTTACATCTATGCACCGGATGCAGATATCAAAACAATGAAGGGCTTTGAAAGAAGCAGACTTGGCGCTGTTGGTTACTATGTAGGAGGAAACTATGACTTCTACTATAACAATTCTCTGATCGAAAAGGATGACGGCAATTGCAACTTCGTTCAGGTTGTTGGTCTTCCTATCGTTATAGGTTCGATCGTTTGTGAAAACTTCTCTACTGACCCGAACCAATCGGCTATTTGCTATATCAAGCCCGATCCTGTTTACGAACCGGGTGAACCGTTCTTCGTAACGACCGACAAGTATTTCTATGCAAGGCGGTAAGGGAGGTATTATCATGAAAAAAGTAAAAGGCTTTTCTCTTATTGAGTGTATAGTTGCACTTGCGATTCTCGGTATTGCTTCGCTGACAATGGCTGAGATCTACGGAAGAATAAGCATGGTCAACAGAAATAACCACTTGGTAAATACAAGCTTATCCTATCAGATGCAGGTCGTTGAGGAAAAAACAAACACCGAGGCGATAAAGATCTCCTCGGGCGAATCGGCAACTCCGCCTACGGATCCTCCTCATAGACGCTCCAATATCAACTATCTGCGCATTGAAAGGGCAGATACGGGAGATGTTTACAGCTATCCCGTTGACTGCTATGTTCTTCTTAGCCGCGACACGGATAACAATGCTTACGCAGCTGCTGATGACAAGGAAACTAACCTTAGATACAAGTATCTTGTTGGATCTAATTAAGGGAGGGCTTGCTGAATGAAAAAAATAAAAGGCTTTACCCTCCTCGAGCTTATCGTAGTAATGGCGATAATGTCCATTCTTATGCTTGGTATCATGCAGATGATGAAGCCGATTCGTGCAACCTACATCGACTCCGTTTATTACGAGTCGCAGCGAAACACGCAGAACGGAATAATCACTTACCTTTCGGAAAATCTACGATATGCGAATAACGTCGGCATTTATTCCGGCGGTTCAGTAGGCAATGCAATAAACGACTTTAAAAACAATGTTGTCAATAACCATTATACAGACAGCGAGATACACGTTATAACCATAGATAACAGTACAGCGTATACTTACAACGGCACAACCGGCTTTCACGGCAGACTTGTCGTGAATAAGCCGGGTGGTCCGGGATCGGGATACAGCATAGCGGATGCGGATAACCCGTCAACAAAATCGGCAAGGGTTGCTCTTTCGGAAGCTTACTACGGAGCATTTTCGTATTCGATAAGCCTAAAACCGGTAACAGTCGGCGCAGGCACGAATGCAAGGCTCAAAAGCATTGATATGACCATAGCAAGTCTGCTCGACCACAGCAGTCTGGGTTCAAGCAAGGATAAGAACACCTCTACCAATACTCAGGATATCGCAACTTCGAGCAAGGTAGTTTCAACCGATGGTTTTGTTATTTGCAACAATATGAACTTTTCAAGAGAGGACAGCGGTAAATACAAAGCCCCCGCAACGGTCGTTACAACAACTCAGGGTGTGAAAACCTACATCGTTTTTACATATCCGAAGCTCTAAAAAAATTTACAGGGTGAGTAAATTTTACCCACCCTGTAAAAAAATCTATTTTTTGATATATCAGTACATCTGCGGAACAGTCATTGCTATCCAATATGCATTGAAGATATCCGTTCCGAACAATGCAGCAACGGTTATACCGACTGCAAGGCAAGGGCCAAACGCAAAGGCGTTATCCGCGTCTTCCTTGTCACGATTTTTGACCTTGATAACTACGGCAGCGACCGCTCCGATGACGATAGCTATGAAAAGCGCTACGACAGCTGCTTTCCAGCCGAACATCAGACCGCCGGCAGCCATAAAGATAACATCACCCATTCCAAATCCGAAAACAGGGCCTTTTTCCTTGATCGCTGCAAGCTTTTCTTCAAGAGTTTTCTTGAGCTTTTCGGTTTCTTTTTCGCTTAACTTCTCTTTTGCAAGGCGTTTTTTAAGCTTTCTTACAGATTTGTGATCCTCGCTTACAAATAATATGTAGATAAGCGGTGTGAATACGAAGCCTATCAGAAGCAGAGGTACGCTTATTGCGAAAAGTCCGATTATTCCGTCCGTGAGAGGAAGTTCATTACCTCTGAACGCTGTCGGGATAAGCACGGACAACACTCTTGTCAGAAATGCGACAACTCCGAGATAAACAAGAACACAAACCGACATTTCCTGCGTATCAAAATCCTCAAATCCGATCACAATTACGCCTGCAATAAAAAGGCAGACAACAGCAGGATAGATAAGTCCGTCGGTGATAAGATCATACTGAGTGAATATCAGTACGAAAAGCATTCCCGTGAGTCCCTCGACCAGAGGATATCTCGCTGAAATTTTTGCACCGCAGGCACGGCATTTTCCGCGAAGAATGAGCCAGCTGAAAAGCGGTATCAGATCATAACGCTTGATCTCCGCTCCGCAGGTCATACAATGTGAATTGCGTTTTACCAGCGATTCACCGGCAGGAAGCCTTAATATACATACATTAAGAAAGCTTCCGATAGTTATGCCGAAGAGAAAGACCATAACGTAGATCCCGATCTCCAGAGCCGCCATAGATGATATGGCAAAGGCGATATTCATTTTGCAAAACTCCTTTACATTGATAATATGATATTTGCTAAAAAATATCTTAACATATTTTTTTTAAGATTTCAATAGTTTGAACTAAATCCGCACCGTGAGCGGCTCAAAAATATTTTGTCACGGAGAAACGGAGAGTAATATGAAAAATATCCCAATAGGACAATATATGGTCAATGAGGGCATTATTACCGAAGAACAGCTTCAGCACGTCCTTGATGTAAAGAAAGAAGAAAACGTCCCCGGAAAGTTCTTCGGTGACTATGTTATCGAACTCGGATATGTTACCGACGTTCAGTTCGCTCAGGTGCTTGCTAAAAAGCTCAACGTTCCGTTTGTCGACCTTAACGACCCCGAACTGAACATTGATGTCGAAGCCGTTAAGAAGATCCCCGAAGCGCTTGCCAAAAAGCATACTATTATTGCTATAAAGATAACAGGTAAAAGACTTACCGTTGCATCGCATGACCCTGTTAACTTCTATATTTTCGAAGATATCAAGGTTTCCACCGGTATGGACGTTGTTCCTGTTCTTGCAACAAAGGAAGCTATCACAAAGGCTATCGGTAAGAGCTATTCGATGCAGAATACCGGCGCTATCCTCGACAGCGTTGCAAATCAGTTCGGCGATGACGATATCAACGCTATGGATGATGAATCCGCCGAAAGAATCGATAACGCTCCTATCGTTAAGCTCGCTACGACTATCGTTGAAAACTCGTTCCGCGCAGGCGCAACGGATATTCATATCGAGCCGTTCAAGACATTTACAAGGATCCGTATCAGAGTTAACGGCGACCTTATCGAGCTTATGAACGTTTCAAACGTTGTACATAACGCTCTTGTAACAAGACTTAAGATCATAAGCGGTATGAATATCGCAGAAAAGCGTGTACCGCAGGACGGACGTTTCTCTCAGGTCGTTGACGGAACAACGCTTGACGTCCGTGTATCTAACCTTCCTATGGTAAACGGCGAAAAGGTCGTTATCCGTATCCTTTCAACCGGTAACGTTGCACTCAGAAAGATCACCGACCTCGGTATGACCGATTACAACTACGAACGCTTCTCCAAGCTTATCAAGGTTCCGCAGGGCGTTATGCTCGTAACGGGCCCTACCGGTTCCGGTAAAACAACCACACTTTACGCCGCTCTCGGTGAGCTTGCAAAGCCGAACGTTAACGTTGTAACGGTCGAAGACCCTGTCGAAAAAGATATCGAAGGCATCAATCAATGTCAGGTTAACACAAAAGCAGGTATGACATTCTCCGCTGCGCTCCGTTCTATCCTCCGTCAAGACCCTGATATCGTAATGATCGGTGAAATGCGTGACCAGGAAACAGCCGAGATCGCTATCCGAGCTGCTATCACCGGTCATATGGTTCTTTCAACACTCCATACAAACGACTCTGCATCGACCGTAACCCGTCTTGTAGATATGGGCGTTGCGCCGTATATGGTTGCAACTTCGCTTATCGGTATCGTTGCACAGCGACTTGTTAAGAAGATATGCTACGACTGCAGAACGCCCCGTATGTCCTCTCCCGAAGAGAACGAGCTTATGGGCATAAACGAATCTATCACGATATATGACGCCTGCGGCTGTCCGAAGTGCAATAACACCGGATATACAGGACGTACCGCTATTCACGAGGTTCTCACCTGCACAACAGAGATGAGCAGCCTTATCGCAAACGGCGGAAAGACAGACGCTATTGCGGCTCTTGCGGCTAAGCAGGGTACAAAGCTCCTCCGTGACAACGTTTCCGAGCTTGTTCAGCAGGGCAATACCACAATGGATGAGCTTGTCAGAGTTACATACGCAGTTTAATATACTATTTTATATACATATAATTGAAAGGAATTGAATCAAATGGAAGAAAACAAAGCTCCCGAAAAAGTAGTCATCAACATTAACAAAATTCTTGACGAAGCTCGAGTTCTTGGCTGCTCCGACGTGCATTTCACAACAAAGATCGCACCGGTCGTTCGTCTTCACGGCTCGCTGCGCAGACTTGCGTCCTACCCCGAAATGACCGAAGCTGCTATCATGAAGATCGTTGAACAGATGACGAACGGCAGACAGCTTGAAAATATCAAGAATAAGGTCGACACCGACTTTTCCTATGTAACCAAGAGAGGTTACCGTCACAGAGTTAACGTTTATCATCAGAAGGGCAACACAGCGATATCCATCCGTCTTCTCAGAAACGATATCCCGTCACTTGCAGACCTTGACCTTCCTCCGATACTCGGCGAATTCGCAATGCGTCCCCGTGGACTTATCCTTGTAACAGGCCCTACCGGTTCAGGTAAATCTACAACTCTCGCAGCCATGATCGACTATGTAAATATCAACCGTTCGGCACATATCATCACAGTCGAAGACCCTATCGAGTATGTTCACGAACATAAGCGCTGCATGGTCAATCAGAGAGAGATCGGCGACGACGTTGAATCGTTCGCAATGTCGCTTCGTGCCGCACTCCGTGAAGACCCGGACGTTATCCTCGTCGGAGAAATGAGAGACTTTGAAACAATCAACGCCGCTGTTACAGCCGCTGAAACAGGACACCTTGTAATGTCCACACTTCATACAACTTGTGCAGCTGATACTATCAACCGTATCATCGACGTTTTCCCTGCGCATCAGCAGAACCAGATCCGTTCGCAGCTTGCAACCGTTCTTGTCGGAATCATCGCTCAGACCCTTATTCCTAAGGCTGACGGAACGGGACGTATCGCAGCTCTTGAAATACTTAACGCAACAGACGCAGTTAAGGCTATGGTTCGTGATAATAAGGTTCACCTTATCCAGACGGCTATCCAGACCGGTAAAAAGGAAGGAATGGTCTGCCTCGATCAGGAGCTTGCGCGTCTTGTTAAGGACGGCGTTATCACCGATGCAAATGCTCGCGAAAAGAGCCTTGATATCGCAGAATATGAGCGTTACCTCAAGGGCGCAGGCGGCGCTGCAACTATGAACCGCTTCTAAGGAATCGCTGATATTGCTGCAGCAAATACATTTC
>CAMJES010000020.1 GCA_946404705.1 uncultured Ruminococcus sp.
TCGACCGCAAATATCGACGCTTTCCTTGCAGAATGGGGAATTGAAGTCGGAAACGGCGTTGTCGGCGATACAAATACTTCCAACCTTGCGACAAACGCAACTCTCTATGCTATCCGCAACTTTATCGAAGAGAATGATTATTCGGGCAACGTTGCACAAATGGATCTTCCCGTAATTTCCTATTTTTCTCGTCCGGTAAATCTTCTTTATGAAAACAGCGGAAACGTTTCGACCTATTCGCTTCTCAAAACCGCAGACACAGCTTTCGTTTTCACGGACGAAATGCAGGAGATCGCACAGAACGGCGGAGAACCCGATATCGTAAACGGCATTTACAATACCATTGCTCTCGGCAGCAAGTATACCTTTGACAAGGACAACAATCAGGTCACTTCAAATCTTCTTGTTTACGGTTCATCGTCTATGCTTGATTCTTCGATAACCGGAACATCCTACTACAACAATGGTGACTACTTTGTTTCCATCGTCAATGCAATGACGGGAAAGAACAGCGGAATCACTATCGTTGCCAAGGATCTCAGCGCGGCAACATTCGATACCACAGTTGCAAAGGCAAACGCAGCATTCTGGGTGTTTGTAATTATCCTTCCTGCGGCTATCCTTATCACAGGTATGGTTATATGGCTCAAAAGGAGACATAAGTAATGAAATCAAAGATAAAATTCATTATTATTGCAGCGGTTATACTTCTCGTCCTCGGCGGAGTTACGGCGGCTCTTCTGCTCACTTCTCCGGCTGAGGAGGAAGAGGCTGAAGAGGAAACGGTTGTCGAGTCCAGTCTTATCTTTGACAAAAACCCCGAAGATATCGAAAAGCTGGTTATCAGCAACGAATACGGCAGCTACAAGATTGACCGCGTCGGCAAAGACGGCATTTATATGTGGACTATTGTTGACTATATCCTTGCTCCGATAAGCGACACGTTCATCAATACTGCCCTCAACGGCGGCGCAACTCTTACCGCACGGAAAACTGTCATGGAAAATGCTGAGGATCTTTCGATCTACGGCTTGACGGAACCCTCTGCGGAATATACAGTTTATTTTGACGATTCGGATAAAACCGAAATAACCGTCAAGATAGGCGACCCTGTACCGGCTTCATCCGTTTACAGCTATATGAGCATCGGCGATGAAAAAACTGTTTACACCGTAAAAAATTCGGACGTTGCTTTCGCAAAGAGCAACTCCCGTGACTGCGTAAACAAGGTCGTCTTCACGCAGAAAACTGCAGAGGACGAAAACGACACCACCGAGTATGCGCTCGTCAACAAGCTTACAATAAGCCGCAAAGACCTTGATTACGATATCGTTATCGATTATGATACGCGCCTTGAAGATGAAAACCTTATAGTTGCAAATTCATCCAGCTACCGCATGAGCGAGCCTGTTGTTCTCGACATCCATCCCGAAAAGGGTGCAGATGTTATGAGCGCAATGTTCGGACTTACAGCGTCCGATTTTGCTCAGATAAGACCCGAAGAAGGCGACCTTGCACAGTACGGACTGGACGATCCGCAGCTTGTGGTTACTGCCGATACAAACAGCGGAGAGTTTACTCTTAAGATCGGAAACGAGGCTGAAAACGGCGGCTACTACGGAATGGCCTGCGATATCAATATGGTATTTATTTTTGATAAGGCTTCGCTGCCGTGGCTTACGGCTATGCCGCTCGATCTCACAACAAATATGATAACGAGCCACTATATTTACAACATTGATACTATCAGCATCGAATGCGAGGGTACAGATGTGACCTTTGACATTTCCGGTTCGGGCGCAGATGATTTCGGCGTTTCATCGGACGGCAAAGAGCTTGACGCTGACGCTTTCAAAAAGTTCTATCAGTTTATTCTCGGCGCGCCTTCCGAGCAGCTTTACTTCGGTGAAGTTACAGGCGAACCTGCTGCAACGATCGAGATCAAGGCGGATGACGGAAACGATGTTATTGAGTTTTACACTATCGAAAACCGCCGCACCGTTATCGTGCTTAACGGAAAGCCAAGCTTCAGCTGCAAGACCGCTTATGTTGACAGACTCGTTCAGAATGTTCAGAAATATCTGAACGGAGAGGAAATTATCGAAAACTGGTAAACTCTTTTCAGTTTTATTAAAAAATAACTAAAATTTTTAATATTAGCTCTTGATTTTATTAATATTATATGATATAATAAATAAGGTTTAAGAAACTATTTCTCAATTTTGACATTTCAGTACACAAAGGAGGATTAATAATGGCTGAAAAAAAAGAATTCCTGTCCTATAAAGGACTCCCTCTTGTGAGAAAAGACAACACGATTTACTATGGAAATATGTATGATGACTACGTTGTCATGATGGATATCAAGGATAAAGAAAAGGTCGGAAATCTTGAAGTTGCAAAAAAGATCAAGGTTTATAAAATGGCGACCGATGAAAAGCTCAATCCTGTTGAAGCAATAGTAAAAACAAGCGAAAAAAACAGCCTCTATGAAGCGCTTGACATTGCCTATATATGGCTCTCAAGAGCGTCGGCTGAATAATTTGTCACAAAAATGCCGCTTTTCCCGAGGGAGAGCGGCTATTTTTTTTGACATGATACAACATTAACAATTTGTTAATGAATTCTGCTCAGATGTGTGTTATTATTATCGTAAGGTATTACATTTTCAGAGGGGAAGGACTAATTATGGGCAAGCTGCTTTCATCGAAAAAGTCGATAAAGATCGCTGTTGTATCCGGCGACTCGGACAGCGCTTATACCGGGCCGCTTGTTACAATGCTGTGCCGCAGATTTGAAGAATTCGGTTATCATATACTCTGGTTTCACACGATATCCGAAGAGGGCAGTCAGGGTACACCGCATGAGGTTGGGGAAATTAACATTTACAATCTTATCAATTATGACGCTGTTGACGCTATGATAATGCTTACGCTCACCATCAAAAGTGACAGCGTAAAGAAAAGCATTGCCAAGAAAGCTTTTTTGCATTGCGTTCCGGTTATATCGCTCGATGAATATGTCGAAGGAGCATTCAACATAAGCTTTGACTATGGCGCGAGTCTGCGTGATATAGTTGACCACGTTATCGAAGTCCATGGCAGAAAAAAGCTTGCTTTCATGCGCGGCGACAGGGGAAATGCAGTTTCCGACCAGCGCGAGAGGATATTCCGCGAGGTGCTTGCCGAGCATAATCTTCCGATCGATGAATCGCTTATTGGAACGGGTTATTTTTGGCACGAAGCAGCGGAAACCGTTTTTGAAAAATGGTATGAAAGCGGAAATATCCCCGATGCCGTTATCTGTGCAAACGATTCTATGGCTATCGGTGTATGCCGAAAAGCCGATGAGCTTGGTTTTTCCGTGCCGGAGGATATTATCGTGACAGGAGTGGACGGCATCCCCGAAGCAATGTACTATGAACCGTCCATAACGACAGCAAGAACCAATATGGATCAGGCGGCGGAGTATATCTCCGATACGCTTTATAAGATACTCAACGGTGAGATCGCTCCCGTCGGCTCGAATTCAATCAAAGCCGAGCGCCGCTATGCACATTCATGCGGCTGTATGTCGGCAGCCTCGGCAAGAGCGTTGAACGCCAATATGCATATACTTTATGACGATATCAACCGCTTCAAGTTCTATGCAAAGTCGGTCATCACCACCGCAGACGAGGTCAAGATAGATTCGGAATTTGCCGCAACAGTCAAGAAAATGGATATTATCCTGAAAAAAATATGGACAATGCATTCATGGCTGTGTATATGCGATGATTTCTATACCGAGATGAAGGACTGTGACGATATAAGTCAGGATTACAGCTTTTACCGCACAAACGGATATTCGGGCAGGATAGGCTATGGCGTGGAATATGACAATGAAACGAAAAAAACGTCCGTTATGCCGGCTTATGCGACAGCAGAGCTTATCCCAAATCTTGATAATGTTCTGAAAAGCTGCAAAAATCTAATGTTCCTGCCGATACATTTTCAGGATAAATCGATAGGCTTTTTGGCGGTCGAATTTACTCAATGTTCCGGAAACTATAATGTGTTGAATACCTTTGACTGCGGAGTTATCGCACTTGTGCTGGAAAATGCCCGAGTTCAGGCAAATCTCCATTCCTCGCTCGATAAGCTTGAGGAAATGTATATCCGTGATCCGCTGACAACGCTGCTCAACCGCCGCGGATTTTTCAAATTCGCCCAGAAAGCGTTCGAAGACAGCCGTGCCGAGGGCCGTGAATTCATACTAATATCCATAGACCTTGACTATCTTAAAGTTATAAATGATACATACGGTCACGATGACGGCGACTTTGCAATAAAAACAATGGCGAAAGCTATTTCCGAAGCTTCCGAGGGCAGACTCTTTACGGCGCGTTTCGGCGGAGATGAATATGTTGCCGCAGGTATGTCACCGCATAATGATTTTGATAAAGAGTATGTCGCAAAGCTTAACGAATGCCTTGAACGGCTCAATTCCGAATCGGGCAAGCCGTATAAGGTCGGCGCAAGCGTTGGCGTATATAAAGCTGTTCCTGCGGAGAATGACGGAATGGACGTCTTTATAAAGGAAGCCGACAATCTTATGTATGCCGACAAGAAACGCAGAAAAGCAGGAAGAAAATAAAAAAGCAAAGCCAACCGCTATATCAGACGGTTGGCTTTTTCTTCTTTTTTATCGCTTTCATCAATGCTTTGTATTCTTCAAGTGCGGCGTTTGCGTCTTCCTTTGATATCTCGCATAAGCCGTAGCAAGCTTTTTCAAACGGCGCTATCATCTTTTCGGCATAGCTGCCCGTTTTTTCGGCAATAAACTCCGACAGCTGTTTCGGCGTTAACGTCGATGTTTTTACCTTAAAACGTGCGGCAAGCTTTGCGGAAAGGCGGTTGTATATCAGAATAACCGCTTTGCTTCCATTTGAATGCTTTACTCGGACGGAGAAAATGCCCTCGTCTATCGCAGGCATCAGAAATATCAGAACAAGCAGCAGTACAGCCAGTATCACCACAACAACGCAGGTGAGGAAAACGGCAAGATAATCGGTTTCTCTTTCACCGTTGTCTGTTCCGTTTCCTGCGGCGGCGGAAGCACCGCCAACGGTCGGTTCGAAAATCATCCAGCCTGCGCCGGGGATATAGACTTCTGGGTAGGCGTGGGCGTTTTCGGTGGAAATGTTGTAAACGCCCGATGTTATCTGTTCGCCCTGATTGAAACCCTCGACATAGTGTACGCGCAGACCTGCCGCCTTTGCAAGCAGGCAGTATGCGGTCGCAAAATCCGAACAGGTTCCGCGGCGGCTCTCGTTCACGAAAAACTCGGGAGTATCTTTTTCCTCGGGCGCTCTGTAACCAAGGTCGTATGTGAAACTTCCATCATTGAAGAAAGCCTCTATTGCTTCGGCTTTTTCGTAGTCATAGGTCAGACCCTCTGTTATCTCAGCGGAAAGCTCGCGCATTTCCTCGGAAATATAATAATCCTCAAAGCCTTCGTAACTTGTCGGCAGGTCGAACAGCTCGTTAAATACCTCCCTGAGAAACGCATCTGCCGTATCAGCAGCTTCGCTGCTCAGATCAAAGTTATACCGCATATCAATAAGAAGCCAGTAAAAATCATCTGCGCTTATATCGCAAAGTCCCGACCGGATAAATTCGCTTTCGTATGCATGATCCTTGCTGTAAAAGCTTACGGAATAGCTCTCGTTTGCACGAATATACGAGTTTCCGACTTCGGTATCGGTCATAAGCTCGCCGAGGTCGGTGCGCCTTGTCCGTGCGTATTCCTCGCTCCTTTCGTAGAGCGAAGCGTCTGTTGTCCGTTCGGGCGCAAGCAGAAATATTGACGGATAATCGACCGATTTTATATAAGCGGTGTAAACGCTCTCTTCCTCTGCGGCCAAGCGTTCGAGTGCCGTCCTGTCGAAGCTTTCGGGGAGCGTTCCTCCTGCTTCTTCAAATTCAAGATAAGCCTTTGCAAGCTTTTGAAGATTACGGTATTCACCGGGGCTTTCCAAATAATAGCGGCACATTCGCTTCGGGTTTGACGTTTTTGAGTACCACCAGCGGTTTTCGCTGTCGTAGCTGTCAAAGACCTGTATCTTATAGTATTCGGGGCGGCTGCTGTTGACGACATAGAGCAGGCGGCTTTCCATTTCGTTGTAAAGGTCGGCATTGCCCGAATGTTCGGTGTAGCCTCCGTCCATTTTGCCGTAGTTTCCGCTGAACGAGAAATAAGAGGTGAACTCTTCAAATCTTTCGTAAAAGGGCGTTTCCTGCGGCTTAGGGATAAGAACTGCAATAAGCACAGCCGCAACTGCAAAGTCGGTGTATCCCGTCATTGCAGCAGCCTTTCCGAAGCTGAGCTTGTCCTTTTCGCTTGCAGTTTTGTAGTGATAAAGATACAAAAGAACATCGGCTGCGGCGAGCAAGATTGCATAAACAGCAGGAACGGTCTGCGAGGCCTTGATAAAGATCGCACAGGGTATCATTCCGAGCAGGGTCAGCAATGATAGTCTGTATATGATGTGTGTGAAATAATAAACCGCCGAGCTTATGAAAAACGAGAAAAACAGAATAAGCGAAAGCATATACGGCATATTTGTTTCAATCGTAGCCGCACCGGTCAGGAACCATTCAACGAATTCTATCCTGCTCGGCGCAAAAGACATCACAACGTTTATCACGGCGAGCAGAACGACCATTATCCCGACATAAATAAAAAAACCGAGCTTTTTGTGCCGTGAAATAAAGTCGAACGCCGCAAAATAAAGTATCGTCAGTCCTGCCGAAAGCAGGGAATATATATTCAGATAGCTTTTAAGGTAAAGAAAGCATATCGCAGAGCAAATCAGAAACGTGAAAACAAACGGCAGAGCTTTTTTTGCCGCATTTTCACGGGAGAAAAATTTTGTGTTTTCCAAAACTGCCGTTCCTTTCGTTTTATTGGTTGATGAAATCATCGAAGATGACCGTCATACCGCCCAAGTTGCCCTCGGAATGGGCTTCGTGAGAGATTACGGTGAATTTTAAGCCGAACGCTTCGGCAGCTTCGGCTTCTGCGGCAAGCAGAGAGTCTGCACAAGGCGTAAAGAGCATAACGCCGCCCTTTTTTTCTGCTTCGCAAAGCTCGTTGACGGGAATTCTCGGCGAGCGGTCGGGCGCAGAAAACTCATAGTAGGCGAGAGCCGTCCGCAGCTCGGAAAGTGTTGCTTCATCGGTGATATCGTGCGGCTCAAAGCCGTTTTCGCCCCAAAACCAGACCGATGATTCAAAGCCAAGCTTTAAAAGCGCATCGCATACGCCGAGCGCACCTTCGACCGAACGCTCACAAAGCCTGCGCTCGGTTCCTGCGCGGTCAATAACAACGATTTGCTGCATTGCTTCAATTTCATCGTCAAGACGGACGAAGTAGCTATCCTTTTTTGAGGAAAGCTTCCAGTTTATGCGCTTTATCGGGTCGCCTTCGGTGTATTCGCGGTGAGTAAAGCCGGGCATTCCGCCGAACATTGTGAAGCTGTCGCTTTCCTTTGTATCCTCGCTTTCATCGGAAAAGCGGATAGCGTCCGCAGCGGAGCGTATGAACGGACAGTCGGGCAAAATTTCGGGAATATCGGGGAAAACATAAACCTTGCCGCCGTTTTGCAGCGGCTTCATCTTAAAGCTTGCGATATGCATAAAATCAGAAATGAAAGCCTGCGCTTCTCCGATATGAAGCGCGCCCCACATCATAGGTTTTATCTTCACATCAAACGATGTGCTGCTCCTCGGTGCGGCTGCTGCGCAAAACTCGTCCGATTCATATTCGGCGCCGTCCGTTTCGGCAAGCCTTATCCCGATATTCGATATGGGCAGAAGACTGTCGTTTGTGACTTTTATATGAAGATTTAACTCCTCATTTTTATATACAAGAGTGCTTCCGAACGACATTTCTATTTTTATCTTGCCTTTTTTATATGCAATAAACGTCAGCAGTTCAACTATAAGCGAGAATATAAGCGCCGCAGCGAGAATGTAGAAAAACGTCCAGCCTGTGTTTGCGGACATATAAAGTGCGAAAAAGACCGACATTCCGAGCGCCGCAAGATATCCGAAGCAGCGCACAAATATCACCGCAGCCTTGCTTCGGGTGCTTTTTTTCTTCATAAGCAGAGCCTTTCTTACTCGGTCGGAACGTTAACGCGCGAAACGGCAGCTTCTATCGCTGCTTCGGCAGTACCGTATGCAGCCTTGCCCTTAGGCGAAAGCATTATTCGGTGTGCAAGCACAAGACCTGAGCAGTCCTTAACATCATCGGGAGTGATGAAATCGCGCCCGTCAATGAACGCCCTCGCCTTTGCGGCCTTGAAAAGCGCAATGCTTCCTCGGGGACTTACGCCGAGCTTGATATTTTCGTCATGGCGTGTTGCCTCGGCAATGGAAACGATGTAGCTTTTGACATTCTCGGCAGCGCGGACTTTCTTTGCCTCGTCCTGAACGGCTGCGATGTCTTCCGTTGTTATCACGGGGGAAAGCTTTGATATTGGATTTTCATACTCGTTGCGTTCAAGTATCGCGCTCTCCTCGGCAGAAGTCGGGTAGCCCATGCTGATGCGCATTGCAAAACGATCCATCTGCGCTTCGGGCAGATGATAGGTTCCGTAGGTTTCGACAGGGTTCTGAGTTGCAAGCACCATAAACGGACGCATAAGCGAGTGCGTCTGTCCGTCAATGCTTATCTGGCGTTCCTCCATGACTTCAAGCAGCGCGGACTGCGCCTTGGGCGAAGCACGGTTGATCTCGTCCGCAAGCAGAAAATTGCAGAAAGCCGCGCCTTTTTTGTACTCGAATTCGCCCGTGGACTTGTTTATCATAGAAAAGCCCGTGATATCGGAGGGCATAATGTCGGGCGTGAGCTGTATGCGGTTGAAGCTGCCGCCGACCGACTTTGAAAGCGCAGCTGCAAGCTGTGTCTTTCCAACGCCGGGAACGTCCTCGATAAGAACGTGTCCCTCCATAACGAGCGCAGTTACAACATTTTTTATAACATCGCTTTTTCCGACAATGACCTTTTCGATATTGCCGATAAGCGCAGATATCCTTTTGTCCATTTTATAACTCCCTTTTAAAATATCCGTCAATAACAGCGGTTTTTTCCGGTAGTATTATTGACGGATATTGTATTTTTATGACTTTTTCGACTTCATAACAAGAATTGTTGCAAGAACGGCAATAATGACCGCCATTACAACGATAACAATTACAATTCCAACGCTTATTCCGCTGCTCTGCGCTGCAGTCTGTGAAACAGCTTCGGTCTGTTCGGGCGCTTCTGTTTCAGCGGCTTCGGCAGCAGGCTCCGCGCTTTCGTCAGCTTCGTTTGCTTCGGTGACTTCGGTTGCTTCGGTTTTTGCAGGTTCTTCAGCCGCAGCAGGTTCCTCGGGAGCTTCAACGGGATATTCGCCGTCAAGGTCGCCCGAAACTTTAAGGTTGTTGTATTCCCAAGAAGAATAATCCTCTGCGCTGTCCGCGTAAACATGGACAGTTCCGCCGACGTTCATAAACGCGCTTGACGAATTCACGGATGGCGCAGCTTCGGCGTAAACATAGATATCCTTAAGGTTATTGCAGTCTGCGAACGCTCCCTCGCCGACAGAGGTCACGGACGGCCCAATGATTATCTCGGAAAAGCCGCACTTGCTGAACGTGTAAGCAGGTATCTCGGTAACTTTGGGGGAAACTGTGAAACTTTCAAAGCTTTTGCAGTCCTTGAATGCACCCTCTCCGATAGAGCTTATGTAAACTGCGTTCGGCATCTCTTTGAGTGCTTCGCAAGCTTCAAAGGCATAGCTGTCGACTTTGGTTACGGTCTTCGGCATAGATATCTTTTCAAGCTTTCTGTTGCAGCTGAAAGCCTTGTCGCCTATCTCTGCCGTGTTCATGGGCAGGCTTATGAATTTTAGCTGGTTGCGTGAGGGGAGAGCGTTTTCGGGGATAACGCCGTTCTCCGTTTCGGTCTTGGCAAGCTCTGCATATTCAAGGTTGGGGATAGCGGTAAGAGCGTTCCAGTCGGAAGCGTTGAGCGTTCCGTTCATAACGCAAACTTTGGTGATAAAATTATAGTCTGTTCCGTCCGCAGCTTCGGAGATAGCCTCGGCAAGCTTTCCCGTTTCAAAGCTTTCCACCGTTACGGATGAGCCGTCCTCCTCGGCGTATGTCCTTATCGAAGACTGAATGGGGAGAATGATTATTCCTGCCGCAAGTGCGACCGCAAGAACTATCATTATTATTTTTACAGCAATCGATTTATTTTTGTTTTTCGGTGCAGGATTGTAAGTCCTGCTGACTGTTTTTTTGTTGTTTGCCATAATTCTGACCGTTCCTTTCTAAGATGTAACAATAACTTTATGTAGAGGATTTTTCGCTTTTAACGGAAAAATGACCTGCTATCTGTATCTTTTCGGGCGTGAAAAGAAAAACGTCTGTCGTAAGCGGATTGGGCGAGCGCTTATATTCGCGCACGATCTCCTTTCCGAGCTTTTCAAGGATATTGTTGGTTATATTTTCAAGTATAAGTATGCTCTCGCAGGAGGGCGCGACAACAAGGAATTTAGCGCCCATATATTCATATACAACACGGCGAAAATCGTTGCACAGAATGAACGAAACTCCAAGATGCTTGCACGGAAGGTCGAATTCCATCGCATTCACACCTTCGGCAATGCTTGTTTTTTTGACCGCGGTCTTTGCAAGAAGCCTGCACATATTCCTGTCGGCAACGGAGAAAAGCACCTCGCGCGGCATTCCCCAGCGTTTGAGGATAGCTTCGTCAAGCGGATGCAGCGTCATATCGTCCGATGTGTAAACAATGACCTTGCGCAGTCCGCCCACAAAATCGGAGCTTATCATATCGTGCCTTACGTCCTTTTCGCGCATGACCGCAAGGCGCAGGAATTCCTGCCCGTTCGTGAACGAAACCATGCGGCTTTCCATATCGCATTCCTGCTCGATATTCCGTATCAGCTTGTTAAGCACCTCGGGCGAAGGGTCGCTTTCATATTCCGAACGTGCCTTGCTTATGTCGATAGAAAATTCGGAGATGCCGTTTGTTATCCTGAACGTATCGCCGTTTTTTTCGGCAACTGAAAGATTATGCCGCCGCAGAGCGTTTTTGAATTCCGAACCGAATTTATCCTTTTTCAGAGCGTCGCTCAGTTTTTCCATCAAGCCGTTCAAACACAGCACCCTCCTTGCATAAGTTTTATCGCATAGTATCTATTATATCATAAAAATTACCGCTTGTACAGATTGAAACGGTAATTTTCGGGAATATTTTTTCCTTTCAGCGCAGAATTCCCGTTTCATGCAGGCGAGTGCGTATCTCATCGGGAGTTCTGCCGTGGCGCGCGCTTATCTGCGAAAGGGAAAGACCGCTTTCGACCTCGTCACGCAGGCGTTCTGTTTCTTCAATGCTCCAGCCGTTCTTTCCGCCGCTTTTTTTGACATTTTCGGCGTTGTCCTTTATCACTTTCAGAAATTCCTCGCCGTAGCTTTCGCATTTTTTCCGTCCAACTCCCGAAACGCCCAAGAATTCCTCTATCGTTTCGGGCAGCTTTCTGCACATATCGCGAAGCGTTGCATCGGTGAAAACAAGATAAGCAGGTATTCTTGCCTTTTCTGCGATCTCCCTGCGCTTTTCCTTGAGCTTTGACAAAAGCTCCGTGTTGATGGGATGCTCCGCAGGCTTTTCCTTTGCCGTTATGCGCTTTGCTTCTTTCGGCAGCTTCATTTCAAACCGCTGACCCGACCGTATGGCATTAGCCGCAAGCTCTGTCGGAACGACAACGGGATATTCTCCCTCGCGAACGCCGAGAAAGCCTTTTTCTATAAGATTATCGAGTATGAGCCTTATTCTGTGAACGGGAATGTCCGACATTATTCCGTATGTAGAAAGCGTGTCATAGCCGTTCTTGATAAGCTTTTCCGCCTTTGAGCCGTGGAGAATGTCCGTTATAGCAGCCTTTCCGAGATATCTGCCGTTGTGGTTGTATATGCGGTAAACGCAGCTTATTATCTTTTGCGCTTCGGTCGTTATGTCGGCGGTTTCAAAGCTTGTGCAGCAGTTTGAGCAATGTCCGCAGAAAACGGGCGGCTTTTCTCCGAAATATTTGAGTATGCTCGCCCTAAGACAGTCGTTTGTAGTGGCATAAAAGGTCATCTGCTTTAAGCGTTCATAGTCCTTGCGGCGAAGCTCCTCCTTTTCCTTTTCGGAAAGCTCCTCGTTGTCCTCGTTCGAGTTTTCGATAAGGAAACGCGCAAGCGCAACGTCCTGACCATTGTAAAGCAGAATACAGCTTGCAGGTTCTCCGTCACGACCTGCACGGCCTGCTTCTTGATAGTAGCTTTCGATATTTTTCGGCATATTATAGTGTATGATAAGCGAAACGTTGGATTTATCGATGCCCATTCCGAAAGCGTTTGTTGCGACCATTATGCCGCATTTGTCATAGAGGAAAGCGTCCTGATTTCTGCGGCGCTCGTCATCGGAAAGTCCTGCGTGATAGCGCGTTGCCGCGAAACCTCTGTCGCAGAGAGCGTCGCATACGACCTCGACATTTTTTCGAGTCGCGCAGTATACTATCGTGCTTTTTCCTCTGTTTTCGTCAACGATCTTTATCAGTTCGCTGAGCCGTTCGGCAGGTCTGCGCACCTCGAAATAGAGGTTCTGCCTATCAAAGCCTGTGGTTATCGTAAAAGGGGAGCGCAGTCCGAGAAGAGAGGATATGTCCTCTTTAACGTGTTCGGTCGCAGTTGCGGTGAATGCGCTTATCACGGGACGATAGGAAAGCTTTGAGATAAATTCGGGGATCTTCAGATAGCTCGGGCGGAAATCCTGACCCCATTGCGATACGCAATGCGATTCATCGACCGTTACCATTGAAATGCGGCTGTTCTCGGCAAAGGCGAGAAATCCGTCCGTAACAAGCCGTTCGGGGGCAGCATATATAAGCTTGTATTCACCTGCGCAAGCGCGGCGCAGGACTTCCTGATACTGCGCAAAGGAGAGCGAACTGTTTATGTATGCCGCAGGAATTCCCGACTGGACAAGGCTTTCGACCTGATCCTTCATTAGCGAGATTAGCGGAGAGATAACTATCGTAATTCCGTCAAGCAGCATCGCAGGAACTTGATAGCATACCGATTTTCCTGCGCCCGTAGGCATAATGCCGAGTACGTCACGCCCTGCGAGAATATTGTCGATTATCTCGGACTGACCGTTTCGGAATTCGTCATGTCCGAAATATTGCTTTAAAACTTCAAATTTATTCATTTTACGGGTTTGTCCTTTTGTTTGCATTTATAGCCGCCAAGCTGTTCACGCAGCGGACAGGCTTCACATTTCGGACTGCGAGCCGAGCAGTATTCTCTTCCGAAAAGAACGAGCCTGTGGCAGAAATCCGAGCTTTTGTCGGGCGGAAGAAGCTTGCGCAGGTCGTCTTCAACCTTCTGCGGCTCGGTGTTCGCGGTAAGTCCGAGCCGTCCGCATATCCTTATGCAGTGCGTGTCCGTAACGACAGCAGGCTTGTGAAAAATATCGCCGACAATAAGGTTTGCGGTCTTTCTGCCTATCCCCGGAAGCTTGACAAGCTCCTCAACCGTGTCGGGGATAACGCCGCCGAGGTCGTAGTAAAGCGTGTGCGCCATTTCGGCAATGCTCTGCGCCTTTGTCTTGTAAAGTCCGCATGGCTTGACTATCTCTGCAATGTCCTGCCAGTCGGCGTCGGCAAAGGCTTTGAGCGTGGGGAACTTTGCAAATAGCTCCTTTGTGACGATGTTCACCCTTGCGTCTGTGCATTGAGCCGAAAGCCGTGTTGCTATCATAAGCTCGTAGGGTTTGTCGTAAACAAGCGAACAAGCCGCGTCCGGATAAAGCTTTTCAAGTCCTGCAACGGCAGCGGCAGCTCTTTCTTTCTTAGTCATAATATATGTGTTCCTTTCCGTATCTTATTGTGATTTGTGCTTTTGTCCGAGCCTGCGGCGGTATTCGCTCGGGGTGATGCCCATCTGCTTTTTGAATACGCGGCAGAAGTAATTTCCGTCACCGAAGCCGCTTTGCTGGGCGGTTTCTTCAACGGAAAGCTCACCCTCTTCAAGAAGACTGCAGGCGCGGCGCAGACGGAGCGAAATTATGTATTCCTGCGGCGTCTGGTGGTAGGTTTCGGTGAAGATGCGGACAAAATGCCGCGCCGAATAGTGCGTGACCTCGGCAATGGAATCAAGCGTCAGCTTTTCGGTGAAGTTTCGCTCGATGAATTCAGCCGCCGCTGTGATATTTTCGGCGCTTCGGTTCTTGCCCGATTCCTTTGAAGCGAAAAGCCGCGACAGCATTACCGACAGCATCATAAAATATGACCGCAGCAGCGTTTCACGCCCGTCCGAGCAGGTGCCGTATTCGTTTTGCAGCATTTTCAGCACATCGCATACGCGGATAAACTCATCGGGCGGAAGAGTAAGCTTGCTCTGCACTCCGTTTTTGCCGAAAAAAAGCGAGCGGAAGCTCTGTGACGCGCATATATCCGAGTTCTGACCGAAAAAAGCGTCAAAACCGAACATTATATTGCATATCCTGAACCCGACAGCGTCAGCAAAGCCGTGCGTTCGGTCGGTGCCGATTACGAAAACATCCCCCTTTTTTATAGGGAAGCATTCATCGTCAACGATATGCATCGCGCTTCCGCCGATAACGATAACAAGCTCGCAGAAGTCTGCGTGGCTGTGGACGGGGAAGGTGTTTTCGTGAATATCCTGCTCAATATGGAACGGAAAAGTGCTTTCTCCCGTAAATTCTTTAAGGTAAAATTCTTTCATTTTAAGTTTTTTCCTGTTTTTTTGTAATATATGACAATGTAATCGGTTTACTTTTTGCTACATTTTGTTTATGTCATTATTGTGCTAAAAAATGTCATTATTGTTATGGAAAAAGTGATAAAACTGTGATATAATTTGTTTACATTGTAGCATATTTTTACAAAATAATCAAGGCTTTATGTGGATTTTTAGCTTGGTTGTTTAAACTTTTGGAGGTGCAGAAATATGGCAGATGCTGTTAAATCAGCATACGAGATCGGCGAAAAAAAGAAAGGGATAGTGCGTTCGCCCCGCGAAAGGCTCTGCGATATGCTTTTCTGGGCAGTTCGTCTGGCAACTATCGTGAATATCGTTATTCTTTTCTTCCCCGGATTCAACGCTGCAAGAATAACCGATCAGATCAATAAGAATATGTCGCTTTTCACCTGCGGTGTTTCTTACAAAACTCTGACGACAAACCTCGGACGAGCTTTTTCAAGAGGATGGGTTCCCGAGTCTGCGTTCAAACTGCTTAACGTAAGCAGCCTTATCATTATCGCAGCAGTTGTTGTAATGATAATCGGCGCTTGTATGTCGCTCGGAAACAATAAGATGAAAAAATTCAGTACATTCTTCAGCATCGGCGGCGCTGTTGTTGAAGGCTGTGCGCTTATCGGAATTTACCGTTCCTACGATATGCTCCTCGGCTCCGAGAAGATCGAAAAGGTTAATCCTGTTCTGCCCGGAATGATCTGGTTCTATGTCGCTCTTGCGGTTATTGTACTGTTTGTTTCTGCTGCAGAGCTTGTGCTTATACCGGTCGATAAGGATCAGAAGATGGAAATGCTTCCCAAATACAGGCTTTTCCTTATGATGCTCCCGATACTTGTTCTTGCATTCGTATTCTGCTATCTGCCGCTTTTCGGTTGGAGATATGCATTCTTCGATTATAAGTCCGGTGAAACTCAGATCGGAAGAGCACACGTCTGAACTCCAGTCACCGGCTATGATAT
>CAMJES010000021.1 GCA_946404705.1 uncultured Ruminococcus sp.
TCATCCTCACGCCTTTTATCGGCAAACTTCCAAGGGCAGTCCTCTTCGCCGCCAACAATTTTTATCTTCGAGTAATCATAAGGACAGCCGCTCTCGTTTTTTAGATGCTCCGAGAGGTACTTTATCCATTCGTAATCGGCTGCACGTTCGTTCTGAACCGCGCTGACATAATCAAACTTTAAGCCGTAGGTTTCATACGCCGCGTCAAGCGTTTCCTTGTACCACCTATAACGTGCGGCATAAACATCCTCGGCTTCCGTTATCCACCTCGGCTCGCTCCACCGGAGCATATCAAGGGTAAGGTCAGGATTTATCTTCTTTGCGTCTGCCGCAAGCTGATATCCTGCGCCCCTCGTGACATTGGCTTTCTCGTCAGCGGTTCGCTTTACGGACGGTTCCGTTCCCGATGACGAGTTGACGTCCGAACCCATTTCAAGCTTTAGAAAGGTGATGCCTACTCCGTTTTTGCCGAAAAGATATTCAAGTATCTCGTTGTATTTGTCGGGGTGTTCAGCCTTGTAATCGAGCAGCAGACGGGACGAATTGTTGCCCGAAACCATTCCTGCACCGCGGAAACGCATATTTTCGGCGGTATTAGCTTTTTGTCCGTCAATAAATATCTCTGCGCTTTTCATGTTATTTTCCTCCGCATTAATGTTCAAGCCAAGAATTTTTGAGCTTTCAAAAAACACACTCTCCTGTGTTTCCTGCTAAGGAAATTGTATCATAAAAGGAAAGCTTTCGCAATCCTAAATATTTATCCAACTCCATATATTTGAACATCATCTTATGCCGTGCAGACTTCTGTAACGGCTTGGCGAAACGCCCTCGTACTTGCGGAAAACCATTCCGAAATAGGTCGGATTTTCATACCCCGAAAGCTCGCCGATACGGGCAACGCTTTCGTCCGTGCTTTCAAGCAGCGACTTTGCATAAGCTATCCTTTTCAGAGCAATGTACTCCATTGGCCGAAGCCCGAATTTTGCTTTGAAAAGGCGGCAGAAATGCTGCATGGAAACTCCCGACATTTCGGCAAGCTCCTCCAGCGTTATATCCCTGCTGAAATTTTCGTTTATGTATTCGACAGCTTTTTCGGTTATCCTGTTTGCGCCAAGATTTGCCGAGCTTTTTTCGCAGAATATCTTCCGCATTTCAAGAATGTACTCATACAAGATTTTTGAACATTTTTCCGACCCGTAATTCGGCTCTTTCGCTGCAGAAAGCAGCATATTGAAAAGCGACTGAACAGTTTCGTTTGCCGCATTTTCCGCAAGCATATATTCATCAAATCCGAGCATTTTCATAAGCTCGGAAATATATTCTCCGCGGAAAACCACCCAGCAGGTCGTGAAAACCTCGCCGTTCGGATAGTATTCGTGCGGCACTCCCTTTGCAGCGTAAAGTATGCTGCCCTTGCCGAGAGGATAGGTCTTATCTCCTGCCTTGAATGTCCCCGAACCCTCCTTGACGAACAAAAACTGGTGCGAAACCAAGCCGTTCTCGCGGACGATGTGATATTCAGGCTCGGAGATACCTATTCCCGAAACATAAAACGGCAGCTCGGTCTGCCTGCCTATAACGGGATAAATCGAGCAGTACATTAAATTCCCCCTAATTCTATACTCAGTATGTTGTCTAATTCAAGCTCAGTTCTGTCCGTGAAAATAATTCGCCTTGAAATTTCGTCAATGCGGCGGACAGAACCGCTGTAAACCGCGATCGAACCGCCCTCTTTGAGTGCATCGGGTATAAAATAGGTAACGGTTATACACGGATTTTCGGCGATTCGCTCGTTTAAAATGCGCATTTTATCGTTAAGCTCGTTCTGCATTGTTTCGGTAAGCTCGGGCTTAGAAGACGTAAGCCGAGCCGCTTCGTCCGTGCAGTCCTCAAAACCCGTCAAAGCCGCGAATGGAGCGAACTGCGCCGCCCTGTTTATCCGTGACATCGGCTGCCGCGTTCGGGAAACATGGTGAGGAAGATCTATTATATCCTCATAGTCGCGAATGGTTTTCATAGGATTTCCTCCTTTACGCCTTGTGTCCGCCGACCTGCTCGTTCCTCTGCCGTGCGGTCGCGCCCTCTTGGTAATTCATTCCCCTTAAAACAGCGTTTTTGCCGTATCTTCTCTTTATATCGAGCATAGCCAGCTGCATAGCCTTCTCACGCTGAAGCTGCTTCTGTTCCAACGCTCTGCGCTGTGCGGTCTGCTCATAATCATTGAAGAAATCAAGCTGAACCGCCTCATCATCTTCTGTTACGCTGTCCTCTCTTACAACATGGTTTGCCGCAATGCACATTCTTCTCACAGAAAGTGAAGGGTCGGTTATCCTATCGAAAAGCTTCGAAACCGCGTCAATGATAAGCCTTGATGAAGCCGTTCGGCAGCTTAGATTTATTGAACCGTGCGCAGGCTTGGGAACTTTCCTGCCGTAGCGGTCTACCGTGCTTTCTCCGTCATAACCGCAGTTTTCCTTGTCATATCCGACCGTTAGCACTATCTGATCGGTGACAAGCCGCTTTTCAACAAGGTCGAGCGAGAGCGCATCCGCCATTTCACGGATAACTATCCTTGCCTTTTCACAGCTGTAAGCGCATTGCAAGACCTGCCCCGAGCTTAAGCTGTTCGATTCGGGGCGGTATGATTTTATATCGGCGATCGTACACGGTTCATATCCCCACGAATGGTCTATGAGAAGCTCTGCGTTTATGCCGAACAGCTTGTAAAGGAACTTTTCCTCGGCAGGATCAAGCGAAGCACGGGCAATGTCGCCCATTGTGTTAAGTCCACATTTTTCCAGCTTTTCGGCATAGCCTTTTCCGATGCGCCAGAAATCGGTCAGGGGAGTGTGCGCCCATAAAAGCCTGCGGTAGCTCGTTTCGTCAAGCTCGGCAATGCGCACACCGTCCTTGTCGGCAGGGATATGCTTTGCAACGATGTCCATAGCTATCTTGCAAAGATAAAGATTTGTTCCGATGCCTGCGGTCGCGGTGATACCCGTTTCATAAAGCACCTCATGGATAAGCATAGCCGCAAATTCACGGGGCGAAAGCTTGTATGTGCCAAGATATGCAGTTGCGTCAATGAAAACCTCGTCTACCGAGTAGATGTGTATATCCTCGGGCGCGACATATTTAAGATATATGCTGTATATCCGTGTGCTGACCTCCATATATTTTGCCATTCGCGGCGGAGCGGTAATATAATCAAGCTCAAGCGCAGGGTTCTGTTTAAGTTCATCGGCGTAATATGACTTACCACAGAATTTCTTATTCGGAGCTTTGAACCGCCTTGCGCCGTTGACTTCCTTTACACGTTCGATGACCTCGAAAAGCCTTGCTCTTCCGGAAATGCCGAATGCCTTGAGTGAAGGAGAAACCGCAAGACAGATAGTTTTCTCCGTCCTTGACGGGTCGGCGACAACAAGGTTCACGCCCAAAGGGTCAAGTCCTCTTTCTACACATTCGACCGATGCATAGAACGATTTAAGGTCGATCGCGATATAAATTCTGTTCTGCGGCGTTTCCATTCTCTCACTCCCGTTCACTATTTTTTATATTATAGCATATATGTTCGATTTTTGCAAGAACTTTTGTTCGATTTTTTGAAAAAATAATTATTCCAAATACTTGATTTTTTGACAAGAATTTACTATAATAAGGAAAAACCAAGTTGTGCAACGGGGTGCTGAAATGAAACATTTGAAAATTACCATAATAAAATTAACGGCTCTCACAGCCGCAGTTTTGGCTTCGGGCTGTGCGGAAGCGGTTGAAACGAGCGTGACATTACCGCCTGAAAGTGAAACAAGCTATACCGTTATAACGCCCGAAACAACGGCTGAAACAACGGTCGAAACAACAGAAACGACCGCCGAAACCGTCCATGAACCGCAGCTCACCTCGCATATACATATCGCCGCAGCAGGGGATAACCTTATCCACAGCAGCTTGTACGAGCAGGCGGCGCGCCGTGCGAACGGGGAAGGCTATGATTTTGCCTATGAATATGACAATGTGGACGAGTATTTCGCCGCCGCGGATATAGCCGTTATAAATCAGGAAACACTTATCTGCAACGATACCGTTCCGCCGTCGACTTATCCGTGCTTCAACAGTCCGAACGCGCTCGGCGACCATATGATAGATATCGGTTTTGACGTTTTCACAATGGCGAACAACCATACTCTTGACAAGGGCGAAAAAGGTCTTTCCGCCTGCCTTGACTACTGGGATTCACACCCCGAAGTGACCGTTCTCGGCGCTTACCGCAATATGGAGGATAAAGAAAATATCCGAACGCTGGAAACACAGGGCGTGACGTTCTCGTTTTTATCATATACCGAAAGCCTAAACGGTCTGAAACTTCCTGCAGGTTCGGAGCTTATTATCGGTGACGCAAACGATGTTGACGGAATGGTGAGCGATATAAAGAAAGCAAAGGAAAAATCCGATATCTGTGTAGTTTCGCTCCATTGGGGAGTGGAAAATTCCGAGATAATTTCCGAATATCAGCGCACGACCGCGAAAAAACTTGCCGAAGCAGGCGCGGATGTTATCTTAGGCACACATCCCCATGTTCTTCGCGATATAGAATGGATTGAGCGTGAGGACGGCGGAAAAACGCTCTGTGTGTATTCGCTCGGGAATTTCGTTTCGGCGCAGTCACAGCCGAGAAATCTTATCGGCGGTGTGCTTGATTTTTACGTTGACCGATATGATGACGGCGCGCCGTTTGTGACCGATGTTTCGCTTATCCCGACAATACAGCATTACGACAGCAGCTATGCAAACAACCGCGTTTATTTCTATTCTCAGTACAGCGATGAACTGGCGAAAAGCCACGGTATAAATTCCAAGTCGAAATTCAGTATGGATTATATCGACAAAGTCCTTGATGAAACCGTCAGTCCCGAGTTTTTGAGGAAAACAGGTGAACAGGGTACAACAGTAAAAGCATTGAATAGTTCTGATCATATTCTCAATGAAAAATTCACACCGATATATGAAAACGTCAGCTTCTCAGATGTTCCTGCAGCCGGTGGTGTAAGCTCGTATGAAGAATTACAGGAATATATAAATGCTTATGAGGATGTTAGTTTTGTTGGGTACGAAATAATATCTCAATATTCGCCGGAAGAAGCATTTGCCAAAACCGGTGATGAGATTTTCAAGTACAGTACGACATTGTATAAAGCACATATTTATTATGATTATCTGCACGATACACCGATAGATATGACGATAGACCTTGCTAAAGCAGGATTGCCTGATAAGCAGTTCAAGGGTGATCCGCCTTATGCCGTCGGTCAGAGTATTATCTCCGCTTTATCGGGGTACAACAGAACAAACTGCGTTGCGATACCCGAACTTGTGTATTATGTTTTCAATGTGAACGGTTCGGATATAGCTTACCATGTTGGAAACAGCGGCGTTATTGTAAAGGATGATTCATTGCATGATCTGAATATGAGTCTTAATGAAAATGAAACTTCTCTTATCACTACAACGAAAAACAATCCCGTGATATTCACGCAAAAGTCATTGGTATCCGAGCTTGTAAAGTTTATAAAGCAGGATTGGACAAAGCAAGGGTATGAATTCTTTGATCTGAAAAACTTTGATTATGATTCACGGACAATAATCAACGAAGACGAGGATGCAGTTCTCATAGATTAATACACAAAAACAAACAGCCGCAGACAATATCGCCTGCGGCTGTTTATTTTCATTCGTTCGTAAAATATCAGAATAACTGTCCCGGAAGTACAAGCTTTTCTTTGGGTGGAAACTGCTTGTCAAACTCTTCCGCTTCGGCTTCATCAACGAAATATCCCTGCGGCGGAGTGTATTCACCGGTGATCCCGTTAAGATATCACGGCTTCAACTCCTTGCATAAGAAGAAAGGGGCGTCTTCGCCCTCGGGCATACCGTGATATCTGATACCGAATGTGCTTGCATAGGTAAAACCGCTTTTGCCGTAGAAATCAATGTTTCCCTCAAAGCAAAGCGCGCCTGCACCCATTTCGGCAGCCTTTTCCAAAGAAAAGTCAAGCAGTATCTTACCGTAGCCCTTGCGCTTGAATTCGGGCGCAATGCAGATAGGACCCATAGCCATTATCGGGATATCTCTGCCGTCGTCGGCTTTGATTACTGCCCTCATGAACATATTCTGACCTATGAGCTTTTCGTCCTTTTCCATTACAAAGTCAAGCTCGGGTACAAATGCAGGGTCGTTCCTCAGCTGATTAAGCACATAATGTTCCAAGCAGCCCGGACGATATACGTTCTAGAACGATTCTCTTACAAGGTTTTCGACCTCACGGTGTTCGTTTTCTCTTTCGTTGCGAATGATATAGTCATTTTTATTCATTGTTTTTTCCTCCTGATGATTGTTGACTGCAATGCTGGGAGGTTTGTGCGAGAATGTATTAGCCAAACCTCCCGGTCAGCATACAATCTCCGAGGTGTTGTTTTTCTTCAAACAGCAATCTCCTTAAAAATAAATTTATATAATCAAGCCTTTCGGCAAGATCAACTTTAAAATAAATCTGAGGTTATTCCTTTTCGGAATTTTCATCTATTGCACTAAAAACTCCGGACATCATTTTCAAAGTCATTTCTTCCATACTTATCTCGGTGTAATCTTCGGGTATCTCAAAGTAGGATTCATCAGGTTCATCAAGCAGGTCTATTGTCAGATCTGCGATCTCACCATTTGAACCGAATTTTTGAAGCTTGACATCGGGTGAATAGTAAAATACCTGTTCCGAACCGTCTTTGCTGTATTTTTCAAAAATATAATCCGTTCCCTCGATATTTTCAATTCCGTCCTCTGTGAAGCTGCTGTAGTCTGCGGTGGTGTCAACAACGGATTCAACCTCATTGTCGGCGTCATAGGAAGTTTCGGTATCAAAGCTGTAGGTTTTGGAATTCTTGTCAATAAAGTAGCCCTTTTTACCATTGACTATCAATGTCATTGACATAATACCGGGGATCTGGGTGTCCATATATAAATTGTTATCATAAACATGCATTTCGATTGATGTAATGCTCGATCCGTCTTCTGTGACGTTGCACTTAAATACAATATTCCCTTTGTCCCAATTGGATGTAGACTTCATAAGTGCATCAGTCCACGATGCGCCGTTTTTTTCGCTGTAAGCTTCAACTGCTGTGATGCTGTCCGAATCTGAGGTGGTAGTTTCTGTTATGCTCTCTGTTTCGGCTTCCGTTTCCGAAGAAACAGTTGTTGTTTCGCTTATTTCGGTTGTATCAATTATTTCGGTTGTTTCACTTACAGAGTAGGAATCTGCTGCATCTGTGTTTTCGGCAGCTTTATCAGAGTTCGAGCATCCGCCGAATATGAGCATTGAAATTGCAGCGGAAAGTGCGATTATTTTTTTGTAATACATATTTATACCTCATAGTGATTATTTGTTTATATTTTATCACGCATCAATGTTATTGTCAAGATTTATTGCAGCAACGCACAAGCTCGGTAAATATTCTGAGCGGATCGCTTCCCATTGTCCTTTTGTCATATAGTTTGTATGAACAGTACGATTTTCACCCAAAAGGGGAACGGGAACTGCTTCGCAGGTGTGATGATACCGAAAGCCCAGCTTTTCCTGAACTCTTTTTGACTTTGTGTTGCCGTCATAGTAACCGCACCATATAGTCGTCATGCCGAGGTCTTCAAATCCGTGCAGTAAAAGCCGCCTTGCCGCCTCGGGGATATATCCCTTCCCCCAGAACGGCTTGCCTATCCAGTAACCAAGCTCGCATTCGTCATCTCTGTCCGTCATATCGGTCGAACCGCTGAGAATAAGACCTATGCTGCCGATAGCTTTATTGTCTTCTTTCAGGCATACAGCATAGGTTTCCTCCGCCGATAATACGCTTCGGATTATTTCAAGGCTGTTTTCAACGCTTGTGTGCGCAGGCCATCCTGCAGGAGGGCCGATATCGGGGTCTTTTGCATATTCATATAAGCTTTCGGCGTCCGTTTCGCGCCACGGACGGAGTATCAGTCTTTCTGTTGTAAATTCCATAATTATAAAGTGACCCTTTCTGTCATATCAATGCTTTTATTGTATATCTTAACTATCCTTGGGCGGTTGTATCTTTGCAGGATAACAAAAAAAGCGTCACAGCAGCCTGCAAAGAAAGCGGTTATCGCAAATATCCATATATATTCTTTGGGGTCGGGCGTGAAAAAAATGAATAAAAGCGATACATAACCCAGCAGTATGATTATTTCATGTATAATTTCTGCGGCACACATATTTTCAATTATCTTTTTCATATCGTTATGCTCTAATGAAAACTTTTGCGGCTCCCATGTCGGGATAAAATGCTTCCATTTCTTCACCTGCATAAGCTTGTAAAGCTTCTTTTCAAACTTCTTTTCGCAAAACCAACGGCTTTCACAGTTTATGCCGTTTTTCGTAAGCGTATCAACGACAGTACCCACAGCGAGCCGCATAGCGAAATGATAAAACGCCGTTGCCGCTGTTATTGTCAGCGAAAACCACAGTACAGTATGAACTGCTCTGTAAAAAATAAAGCATATCAGCGCCAGTACCGCCAATGCAATTGTTATTGCTTTAAATAGTTTGCTGAACTGCATATTATTTCTCCGTTTACGTATATTATTGTCTGCAAAGCTCTGCAAGCTTCTTAACAGTATTTGCAGTACGGATAGTCAGCTTTTCTCCAATGCCTGCGCTTGCGGTTTTCTTCCACCAGTTTGCTTTGGAATAATTCTTTCTGTCAAACGACCAGAATATAACGTTTTTGTATATGCATATTTTTTCAAGCTTTTCCGTGGGTTCGCCGACCTTTTCGGCTATCTCTTCGGCGGTTGACGGCGGTATCACAAATATCAGATTGTCGTAGATATCCTTGTCAGCCGTACCCCACCAATCGGGAGCATTTTTCAGTATCTCGTCCAACGTTTCGGCGTCTGTTATGTATATCTCTGTGACAACGCCAAATCTGTCCTCGACCATTTTTGCTATTTCGGCGGAAGTGACCTCTCTGTCAGCCGAAAAAACTACATTTCCGCTGTTGAAATATGTAATAACATTTTCAAAGCCAAGCTCCTCAAATCCGAGTTTAAGCTCGGACATTGCGACCTTGTTCTTTCCGCTGATGTTTATGCCGCGCAATAATGCGATATATCTTTTCATTTTTTTACCCATTGTCGCTGTATGTATCTTCAAACAGCTTTAAGCCTTCGTACATATCCTGCCCGAGTATCTCCTGCGTTTTGGAGAAATCGTATTTTTCGTGAAGCTTGTCATGCGCCTTTAAAAAAGCCTTTTTGCCATACTTTTTTATGAACACAGCCTGCGCTTTTGCCGCATTCGCCCCGTCATTCCCTTCGATATAGAAGCCTTTATGACAGCTTTCTATCTCTGCACATTCATAACAGCCATCAAAGCCTTTTTCCTTGCAGCAGGTCACATTCGGACATTTCTTGTCGGGAAAACAGGTCGCAAAGGAGCAGGTGTTATACTCCGTTCGGCAGGAGCCGCACCATTCGCCGAGGAAACAATGGTTGCAGGAAAAGCCGCAGTATGCAACTGGGTCAACCCCCTTGCGCGCGATTTTGCACAGCTTGTTTTTGATTCGCTGCATTGCTTCAATGTGCATTATCCAATGCCTGCAGAACGGCATTTTTATCAGCCCTCTGACGTCCTTACCGCACCAATAATCAATGAGCCACTCTGCGTTTTCGTCCGTGCTTACACATTCGGAGGAAATGAGCCTGTCCTTGTCACTATCGGAAAATCTGCGCTTTAGCTGTGGATATTCAAGCTTTGTCAGAATATCATTCGTTGAGAGCATGACTGCTTTTGCATATTCGTAAAGGCTGTTTATATCAAGCTTTTCGGAAAACTCGGCAATGTCTTCGCCTTGAAGCTCGTTTCCCGTGGTGATTATGGGCGAGCCGATGTTCTTCAAGAAATCATTAGTAAAAAGTATCTGTTCGTCATTATTTATAAGCGTGTGCGCAGCGATATCTTCTATGCGGAAAATATGCCATATCGAATATGCAAGCGTCATGCTGTGATAACCGTCTGTGCCTGCAAAGGGCATTCGTGAAAACGCCTCGCGCGGAAATCCATTTACAATAAAGGTTATCTGCTCAAAAAGTTCGTTTCGAAAATTTATGAGCAGGTCAATTCCGTCTTTGTATGTACTTTCCTTTCCGAGAAGCTTCTGTATCTCGGTATTTTTCTCCGACCATTCTTTGTTCATGGTGATGGTTCCTTTCTGTCAAAAAGAGCAGTATTGCAGCTTGGTTCTGATTATATCATTCTAATATTTTTTTGTCAACGCTTATTCACGGATATATTATTGTATTTTATGTGTATGACAATCACGGTATTTCAACGATTAAATTAATGTATATTCTATAAAAAATATACCGTGGTATAACGATCGGTTCTCTTGATTTTTCATACGCAATAATGTAAAATATAAAACGGAGATGATATAATGGTACAAAATCGTGACGCATATCAGCATATAACGCATACCTTTCCGCCGTTTTACAGCGGCAGCTCAAAGATACTTATCCTCGGTAGTTTTCCCTCGGTAAAATCAAGAGAGCAGGGATTCTATTACGGACATCCGCAGAACAGATTTTGGAAGACGATTGCTTCGGTTTACAGCGAAAATGTGCCGCAGGATATCGCGGAGAAAAAAGCCCTGCTCGAAAGGCACAACATCGCTCTTTACGATGTGATATACAGCTGCGACATAATCGGTTCAAGCGACAGCAGCATAAGAAACGTTGTTCCTGCGGATATCGAATGCATTGTAGGCGGTTCCCATATTAAAAAGATACTTCTCAACGGAAAAACTGCGGAAAAATACTTCCGTAAATTTCAGTCGGAGCAGCTTATTGATATGACAAGCGTTATGCCGTCAACAAGTCCTGCAAATGCGGCGTTTTCGCTTGAAAAGCTTGTGCAGATATGGGGCGCGGAATTATTGGATTGCTAAACTCAACGAAAAAATATGCTGTTTATTGTCTTTTTGTACAATCTTTTAAGAAATTTATTGTAAAATCTTGAAAAAAATTTGGAAATGTAATATAATATTTTATTATAGAGTTATTGTGTCTATTAAATCTTTCTTTTTAAGGAGTTGTATATATGAGACTTGTTACACGTTCGGATTTTGACGGACTTGCCTGCGGCGCATTGCTTAAAGATGTTGGTGTTATCGACAGTTGGAAGTTTGTCCACCCGAAGGATCTTCAGGACGGACTTGTTGAGATAACAAAGGACGACTGCCTTGCAAACGTTCCTTTTGTAGAGGGCTGCGGACTTTGGTTCGATCACCACTCCAGCGAGCATGAAAGAAATCAGCTTGAAGGAAAATATGTCGGCGAAAGCAGGATAACCCCCTCCTGTGCAAGAATAATATATGATTATTACGGCGGCGAGGAACGCTTCTCACACTATGATGAAATGATGGTTGCCGTTGACAAGGTCGACAGCGGAAACCTTACAAAGGAAGAGATCCTTCACCCCGAGGGCTGGATACTTATTGGTTTCCTCATGGATCCGAGGACCGGCCTTGGCAGATGGAGAAACTTCACCATCTCCAACTATCAGCTTATGGAAAAGCTTATCGACTGCTGCCGCACGATGAATACCGAAGAGATACTTGCTCTGCCCGATGTTAAGGAGCGTATCGAAGTATACAACGAGCAGACCGAAAAGTTCAAGGAAATGGTAAAGGCGCATACACGCACCGAAAAGGATGTTATCATCACCGATCTGAGAGGCGTTGACCCGATATATTCCGGAAACCGCTTCCTTATTTACAGCCTTTATCCCGAGCAGAACATCTCCGCTTGGATAGTTAACGGCAAGGGCGGCGCAGGCTGCAGCGCGGCTGTCGGTTATTCGATACTTAACAGAACATCGAACGTTGACGTCGGACACCTTATGCTTAAATACGGCGGCGGCGGACACAAGGCTGTCGGAACCTGCCAGTTCAGCGATGAAAATATGGACACCGAGCTTCCGAAGATGCTTGATGAGCTTATCAACGGGGTAAAGGATTGATACAGCGAGGTTATACATAAATGATAGAATTCCGTTACGACACACAGCTTCTTATTGAGGGCAATAACCTTGACGAGGATAAGATAGACGAATACTTCCGCCAAAACTTCAAAGGCGACAGTCTGCTTGCGGTCGGCGACGAGGAGCTTATCAAGATACACTTCCATACGAACGAACCGTGGAAGGTGCTTGAATACTGTGCGTCACTCGGCGAGATATATGATATCGTTGTCGAGGATATGGACAGGCAGTCAAGGGGACTTAAAGGCTGATTTTACGGCATTTTAAGTGCATATTGCCATAATAAATGCAACTTAATTAACTGTTTTTTAGGCTTTTTTTAGATAATTTTCATAAATCGTTGACTTTTTGGATAAATAGTTATATAATAGTATTAGTTTTAAAGCTATAAACTGTTCGCAGTTGAACCGTAAGTTAAAGATAATTTTAAGGCGGATTATTGCCGCCGATATCTGAAATCGTATGGAGGAATCAATATGGCAAACGAGAAAAAGACAGTTACCGCTGCTACCGAAGTTAAGAAGGAAGAAAAAGTAAAGACAGCAGAAACCAAGCCTGCTGCAGCTCCCGTTGCTGCTCCCAAGGCTGCTGAGGTAAAGCCTGCAGAAGTAAAGGCTGCTGCTCCTGCTCCCAAGAAGGAAGAAAAGAAACCGGCTGAGAAAAAGCCTGCTGCTAAGAAGACCGCAGAAAAGAAGCCTGCTGCAGCAAAGAAGACTGCTGCAAAGACAGAAGCAAAGCCTGCCGCTAAGACAGCTGCAAAGGCTCCCAAGGCGCCTAAGGCTCCCAAGGTTTCTCCGTATGAAGCTGCACTTGCAAAATCCCAGAAAAAGTTTGCTTCCGTAAAGACCGATAAGGTCAAGTATCCTATCGCTGTAAACGTTGAACTCAGCGGTTCCGCAGAAGGTATCTTCTATGTTTACCTCAGCGAAGCAGGAAAGCCTGCTGTTGAACCTTACAAATACGATGATTACGATGTATATGTAAGAGCTGACGCAGACGCTTTCAACAAGGTTCTCGACGGCAAGCTCAGCGTTTATGACGCTCTTGCTGACGGTTCGCTCCACGTTGAAGGAACTGTTAAGAAGGCTCTGATGTTCTTCCTCTCTGCTTTCTAATGACAGCAGTTTAAATCGCTTTTTTGAAGCGCCGCACTTAAATGTGCGGCGTTTTTATATGTTTTTTCATTATTTTTTGAAAAAGGCTTGCATTACGGCTGTAAATGTGTTATAATATATGTAACATTATTAAGAAAGGTCGGAAAGCTTCCGACCTTTTGCTTTTGTATGAAGGGATTGATGAAATGTCAGGAAAAAACGCTAAGAGCGGAAAGGGCGGAAATACTATCGCCAAGGTCTATGAAATGGTGAAGCCTATCACAGACGAACTTGGACTTTCGCTTTGGGATATCGTCTTTGAAAAGGAGGGCGCTTACTGGTATCTCCGTGTATTCATCGACAGGGAGGACGAAATGGCAAGCATGGACGACTGCGAAAATGTCACCCGTCCGCTGTCAAAGCTGCTCGATGAAATAGACCCTATCGAACAGAGCTATATACTTGAAGTCGGTTCGCCCGGAATAGGACGTATGCTCAAAAAAGAGGAGCATTTCAAAAAGTTCCTCGAATGTCCCGTAAGAGTGCGCTTTATCCGTGAAAATGAAAACGGCGAAAAGGAGATAATCGCCGCACTCAAATCGTATGACAAGGACACGATAACCGTTGCAAGGGACGGCGAGGAAAGCGTGATAAAGCTCTCCGACACCGCGTTTGTGAAGCTTGCCGATGATGAAGATCTCTTCGGGGACGACTTTGACGAATAAACGAATAAATAATTTCATTAATATATTAGGAGGAATCAGAAAAAATGAGCAGAGCAAAATCTAAAGGACAAGAGGTTAACAAGGAACAGCAGTTTATCAAGGATTTTTTTGAAGCGCTTGATCTGCTTGCGCAGGAAAACAATATTTCCGTTGATGTGCTTGCCGATAAGATCGGTCAGGCAATACTTAAGGCTGTCAGAAAGGAATATGAATACTGCGACGACTTTGTTGTAAACATTGACCCCGAGCAGCAGATCTTTGACGTATGTGTTCTCAGAACGGTCGTTGACGATGAGCCTATCGACCTTAACGAGATCAATATTGACGAAGCAAGAGCAGTATGCGACCCGAATGCAAAGCTTGGCGACAGAGTTCCGTTCAAGCTTTCACCGTCAAAGTTCGGACGTATCGCAGCTCAGTATGCAAAGCAGTCCATTCGTCACGATATGAAGGAATTTGAACGTGACAAGATAATGGGACAGTTCAAGGATAAGATCCACGAAGCCGTTTCCGCGACTGTTCAGAAGATAGAACCGGGTACGGGAAATATGAGCCTTACAATTGACGGTCACGAAGTCTATATGCTCAAAAAGGAGCAGATACCAGGCGAGGTGCTTAAGGAAGGGCAGATCGTCAAGGTTTATGTATGCGATATCATCAACCCCGAAAAGCGTCCAGCGGTAAAGATCTCACGCCGCCACAGCGACCTTGTAAAGCGTCTGTTCGAGCTTGAAATTCCCGAGATTTACGATGGTGTTGTTGAGATAAAGTCCATCGCAAGAGAAGCAGGTTCAAGAACCAAGATAGCAGTTGCTTCCAACGATCCGAACGTTGACCCCGTAGGCGCTTGCATCGGCCCCAAGCATTCAAGAATTGAAAAGATAGTTGAAGAGCTTGGTGGAGAAAAGATAGATATCATCGTTTATGACGAGGATATCACCGTATTCGTTGCACACGCTCTTGCTCCTGCGGAGGTAATAAGCGTTACAAAGGAAGAGGGCGAGGAGAAGAAATGCACGGTCATCGTTCCGAACAATCAGCTCTCGCTTGCTATCGGTAACAAGGGTCAGAATGCAAAGCTTGCGGCTCGTCTTACCGATTACAAGATAGACATCAAGCCTGAGATACCCACCGAATAACAGAGCGGAGGTGCTTATGGCAGGCGTTAAGAAAATACCCATGAGAATGTGCATCGGCTGCGGTGAGATGAAGCCTAAAAAAGAGCTTATCCGCGCCGTAAAATCTCCCGAGGGGGATATCAGCCTTGACATTACGGGTAAAAAATCGGGAAGAGGCGCTTATATATGCCGCTCCTGCG
>CAMJES010000022.1 GCA_946404705.1 uncultured Ruminococcus sp.
CCGGTGACTGGAGTTCAGACGTGTGCTCTTCCGATCTGTATTATAATTATAGCGATAATATTCATTTTAGGAAAATAATGGAATGTTTAAATGTTTTTGGGAGGAGATTCTTGATGAAAGTCTGAAAAAGACTTAGCAAAGTGATCGCAGGAATAATAGCGGTACTGCTTGCGCTGACTCCGTTGCCGTTTGAAGAAATGGGCATATACGGAAATGGCGTTGTTATGACAGCAAGTGCCGAAGAAACCAACGGCGGAGAAACCAACGGAGGAGAAACCAACGACGATGAAACCGATGAGGGTGAAATTTGGCTCAGCCTTGCTTCTTTGGATCTTCCCGACAACAATGAGCTTTCGAAGGATATGTAAACCAACCTTACGGCAAGAAACTCGCTTACATTAGTCGGCGGCGGTCTTACGGTAACGGGTATATTGAATACTGCAATGCTCAATGCTGCGGCAAGTGATATAAACCTCGTTGTATATATTCAGAGCAGAGGCGTTCCCCTCGTTCTCGGCAAGGGCGGCGTTGATAATGACTCCAAACAGATCAACCTTGTTCTTATGGATCCTGCAACGAATAAATCGGCACAGATCATTAATGACACAAATATCGGTACTATCTCGGGCATATATGCAGACAAGTTCGTTCCTGCAACCGAAAGCCTCGCAGCTGAGGAATCCTATTACATTCTCAAGAGCGGAACAAAGCTTATTGCAAAGCCTAAGAACACAGCGGGAATCGTTAAAGTCGAAATTAACGGCAAAACCGCATATTACAAGAGCCTTGACGAAGCTATCAAGGACATCAATTCAGTAGGCAAGGCAACTGACGAGATCGTGATCGTTTGCACTCAGGCTATGTTCAGCGCACCTATCGCAAAGCTTCCTCTTCCCAATGCAGGAAAGTACGGCAAGCTGACTTACTGCGGAGCGTCATTGGGCAACCAGGTAAATATCAATGTAACAAGTGACATCAATCTTACCGGTGATCTTGTTTTGGATGGAGTTATAATCAACAAGGTCGACAGGAACGAAGATATTCTTCCTATCAGCGTAAATTTGGGCAAATACACTCTTGAAATGAAAGTCTATCTTTCAAGATTGGGCGGTGCATACCGGATCGCAAATATCAACGGCACAGGCAAGTTTATAACAAATTCAGACACAATTGTAACAGGCAGAGTAAATGTCGGAACATTTGGGTTCAATAACAATACAGTAACTCTTGAGGGTACAGCGGCAGCCTTCACAGGCTCTGTATCGGTTGATACCAAGGGTACGCTTGCTTATGACAAGACAAACGCTAAGAACGTTAAGTTTAATAATGTTTCCGGCGATCCTTTGACTGTTAAGGTCGCAGATGTTGCTGCAGGCGACACTATTGCAGCAATCACAGGTGATTATACCAAGGGCGCAATCAAAATCGACGGCAGCGACCTGCTTGTTGTACGCTCGGGCGGTTACCTCAAGGCATTTAATGCAAGTGACGTTATAACGGTCAAAGAATTAGAATACTTTAATGAATTAATTAGTTTGGTTAAGGCAGAAAGAGTTTACGACACCCTTGAAAACGCAATGACAGACATTTCAAGACTTAACGACAAGAATATGGTCTATAAAGTCTTTGTCAAGGACGGATACTTCACTTCACTCCCGCTTCCAAAAGCAAACACATACAACACGGTAGTTCTTATTGGCAGCGGAACTGAAAAGAAGCTTACTGTCGGCAGAGATATCACTCTTACCGGTAATATGTATATTGAGGATTTGACTATTAATAAGGTCAATACTTCCGGCGCAGTCCTTCCTATGAACATGAATGTCGGCAACTACCATTTGACCGTTATGAGAGGCAGTCACATCTCTTATGATGAAGTAAATATGTTTACAAATATCAACGGAACGAAAAACGGCGGAATACTATTTGCAGACGGAAAGATCTCTGTCAGCGGCAGTATTAATATCGGTACGCTTCAATTTTCTGATACGCTGACTCTCGGCAGCATTTCTTCGCTCACGGTTTCAAATATTGTTGCAGACAGCAATGCAGCGTTGAGTTATCCTCGCACAAATGCGGCAAGGATCAAGCTCGGTACTATTGGCGGTTCGCTTACGATCAAGATCGACGGCGTTGCAGCAGGCACGCAGATAGCAACGCTTACGGGCGACTATATCGCAGGTTCTGTTGTTATCAATGACGGCTCGGAATTCACAACAGTTCGCTCCGGCACAAAGCTGATAGCTTTCGGAAATCGTAAGGGAGTAATTGTCAGCGACGGAACAAATAACCGTGTTTATGACACCTATGCAAATGCGATCGCAGACATCACAAGACTTAACAACAAAAACGGCGAATACAAGATCTTTCTTCCGGCAGGAAAATATACATGGACATCACTCACATTTCCTGCAAGGGGCAAGTATGCTTCTATTGAGATCGCAGCTTCCGGCGCAGCTGATATTGAAGTAAGGAGCGATGCTACACTTACCGGTAACGTTGTTATCGGTACGAACGTAACACTCAAGAAGGTCAAGATATTCGGCGGCGACCCCGTTGCTCCGTTCAATTTCACCTCGGTAAAGAATAGGGACGGCTCTCCCGTTTATACCGTTAAGACAAACGGAGGTACCATAGTTAACGGCAAGCTCAACGGTGAAGCAATTCAGGAGACATCCTAAGACTGATGAAGTCTTGCTTTCAAGGACAGTTTTATAGCAAAAAAACGGCGGATACCGCAGAAAATGCGGTATCCGCCGTTTGCTGTACAAATATGTATCATACTAGAGCCTGTTCACATTAAAATAGCATCAAAAATCATTGCTAAAGTTAGATTGCCCAAATACATCGTATCGAGTTTATCGTAACGAGTAAAAACACGCCTAAATCGCTTTATACGCAGAAAATATCGTTCAACTTCATTGCGACGTTTATAAAGCTCTTTATCATAATCCCAAGGCCCTTTTCTGTTTCGCTTCGGAGGGACAACGGGTATAAAGCCTTGCTTTAAAGCAAGTTCTCGTGTGTTGTTGTCTTCGTAAGCACGGTCCATAAGCAAGTAATGATTATCCTCAGAATAAAGCTTTCAATAAGCTTACGCCCTTCTGGTGCGTCATGTTTATTTCCGGCAGATAACCGAAAAATCATTGCATATTTCGCAGACGCGGAAGCCAAATGAATCTTTGTTGTGAGCCCCCTTTTGAACGACCTATGCTCTGCTCACCGCTTGATTTTCTTGCTCTTGCGGCATCGGGATGAACTTTGACACTTGTGCTGTCAATGCAAATTATTTCAGTGCGTATTTCGATGATATTCTCCTCTTGCAGTGCTTCAAAAATTCTATCAATTGTTCCATTCTTGCACCAACGGTTGAATTTGACGTAAATTGTATGCCATTTTCCGTATTCGTTCGGCAATGCCCTCCATTTACAGCCGTTTTCGATTATATACAGTAATGCACACAAAAAATCATAATTCGATATCTCAGGTTTTTTGCGAGGCGTAGGCATTAAATGCTCAATTTTCGCAAATTGTTCTTTTGTAAATCTCATACGTTTATTATAACATATTTTCACTAAAATTGCAATACTTTAATGTGAACAGGCTCTAGTTTCCTGCAAGGACATTACCTTAAGAGAAAAGTTCCTGTAAATGCTGTTCGGCAAAAAGCAGAAGCTTATGATCCTTGTTCCAGGTGATTCCATCGAGGAACTTGAAATTACGAAAAAGGAGGATAATTGGTTATGAGTAAAGAATCAGCTTTGCATGATGCGATTATGGATGTCATATCAAATGGGAGAACCTTTTTAGACAGCTTGCAGAAAGCCGCAGATATTTTGGCAGATCTCAAGAATACGGAACTTAAGGTGAACGCCGTTGATGAACTGCCCGAAAAGGCGGAAAAATCCTACACTTTGGAGGATGTCAGAGGTGTTCTTGCTGAAAAGAGCCAGAAAGGTCATACAGCGGAAGTTAAGGCACTTATCATAAAATTCGGAGGAAATAAGCTGTCTGATATTTCTCCCGATAAATATGGAGAGCTTATTAAACTGGCGGAGGAACTCGATAATGGGTAATCATGCATTACTTTCTCCTTCATCATCACATAGGTGGCTCAAATGTCCGCCAAGTGCTGTGCTTGAAACAGAGTTCGAGAATATAGCAGGTACAGCCGCCGAAGAGGGAACAGCTGCTCACGCTTTGGCAGAACACAAGCTTAAAAAGGCTCTTGGCATAGAGAGCAAAATACCGATTTCTTCTTATGATAACGATGAAATGCAGGAGCATACCAATGCTTATGCTGAATTTGTCCTTGAACAATTTGAAACTGCAAAGCTTCATTGTAAAGATCCGCTGATTCTTATCGAACAGCAGGTCGACTTTTCCGAGTATGTTCCGTCAGGATATGGAACCGCAGACTGTGTTATAGTTTCGGACAACAAGCTTCATATCATTGATTTTAAATATGGTATCGGAGTTTTGGTCGATGCGTATGACAATCCGCAGATGAAATGCTATGCTCTCGGTGCTTTGAATATCTATGACAGAATTTATGACATAGCAGAGGTTTCAATGTCTATCTTTCAGCCTCGCAGAGAGAACGTCAGCACATGGACGATTACTGTTGATGAACTTAAGGCATGGGCAGAAAAAGAACTGAAACCAAAAGCTGAACTTGCGGCAAGAGGTGAGGGAGAATACTGTTCGGGTGAATGGTGTGCTTTCTGCAAAGCCGCTGTCAGATGCAGAGCAAGGGCAGAGGACAAGCTGAAACTTGCAAAGGAAGATTTCAAACTTCCTCCTCTTCTTACAGACAATGAGATAGAAGAGGTTTTAGCGGTCATTCCCGACCTTACAAAGTGGGCAAATGAGATACTGGCTTATGCGACTGAGGCTGCTGTTGAACACGGTAAAGTCTGGAATGGCTTTAAAGTTGTTGAAGGCAGACCCAGTCTTGCCCGATACTGTTGAGGAGTGGCTTGACGGTTTCAACACATTTTCCATATACCGAATACTTCCGTCACTCATTGAATTATGGGGACTTAATATTCAGACGGAAATTCAGTCTAAAAAAAACTTAGAGGAACTGAACGTGAAATGACAACGCCGCTTTTTCTGATCCGATGCGTCCAGCTTGGCATATCCATTCGTGATCTTGACCTGCTGACCATAGGTATGGTAAACGATATGTATGCTGAAAGCCGAAATGATATGTGCGAATATTCCGAACTTGCGGGGCAGGGTGGTTTTGATGAGTTTTAGAGTATTTCTTGCACAATATATAATGACAATGTGTTGACAAATGCCATAAATTTGGGTATAATATACTTGAATGGAGGTGTTCTGTATGGCAACAACAAATTTAAATATCAGAACAGATAAAGCTATCAAAGAGCAGGCGGAGGAAATATTCAATGAACTCGGTCTGAATATGACAACTGCTGTGAATATATTCCTTAGAACCGCTGTCCGTGAACACGGTATTCCTTTTGAGCTGAAATTGGATGTGCCAAATGAAACAACAACTGCTGCGATAGAAGAGGGCAGAAAGCTGATGAATGACCCTTCTGCTCCGAGATATTCCAGCATGGAAGAATTGAAGGCGGCTCTCGAAATATGAAATATGATGTGCAGTTTACCAATCAGTTTAAGAAGGATCTAAAGCTTGCAAAAAAGCAAAATAAGAATCTTGATAAGCTATTTGAGGTAATAGATATTTTGGCAAATGGCGGTACGCTGGATGAAAAATACAGAGATCACGAACTAACAGGCAACTACAAAGGGACTCGTGAATGTCATATTGAACCGGATTGGCTGCTAATTTATGAGATTCACGGAGATGTACTTGTTTTGATGCTTTATCGGCTTGGAACTCATTCTGAGTTGTTTAAGAAATAAGTACAAATCACATTTAATAATTCCGGTTTGTAAAAATAATTCAATAATAGTATAGCATCGTTCGATATAATTCGGACGGTGCTTTTCTTATGCCCCAACGAGGAGGTGAGCAAAACGGCAAATCGAATAAAAGGCATTACAATTGAAATCGGTGGTGATACCACAAAATTACAGACAGCACTCAAAGATGTCAATTCCAATATTGCTCTTGCGGCGGTGTGTGTTCGTCCTAACGTTAATCAGACACTACGATGTAACTGGCAAGCAGTGTCCGTTATACTGGTCACCGACAAAATATGTATCAAAGGAAACCGCTGACGGAAGATTTAATGCTTTCAAGTCAAAGGTAGCCGCTATGCTTGGCAACAGCACCGAATCAGAGTCTTTTCCGTACAAGGTCAGAATAACCGATACAGAACTTAATGTCAGAAAAGACGCAGGAACTAACAATCCGGTGGTATGTGTTCTGAAAAAAGGTGAAGTTTATACAATTGTTGATTTGTAACGAATATATTGGAAAAAGAAGATTTTGGGGCAAGAAAGATTACCGAAATCAAGACATCCGATGCAAAGCTTTTCTTAATTAAGATGCAGGAGGAGGGTAGAGGGTCAAGTACCATTAAAACTGTAAGAGGTGTGTTAAGACCTGCTTTTCAGATGGCTGTCGATGATGATATTCTTCTCAAAAACCCGTTCGATTTCCAGCTGCTCGGTGTTATTGTCAATACAGAGCATACAAGGCAGGCTATAACTAAGGAGCAGATGAATAGATTCCTGAAATTCGTCCGTGACGATAACGTGTACTGTAAATACTACGAAGTGTTCTATATCCTTTTCCATACGGGAATGAGAATCTCGGAGTTCTGCGGACTTACGATAAATGACCTTGATATGGAAGAGCATATCATAGACATAAATCATCAGCTGCAAAGGACTTCTGATATGCGGTATCTCATAGAATCAACAAAAACCAACGCAGGGACAAGACGGCTGCCTATGACGGAAGATGTCTATACGATGTTTAAAGCAATATTAGAAAACAGACCGACTGACCTGCCAGAAATAATGATTGACGGCTACTGCGGTTTTCTTTTCAGGGATAAGAACGGTATGCCCGAAGTTGCTATGCATTGGGAGCATCGGTTCAAGAATGCGGTCACACGGTACAACGAGATATTCATACTCCAGATGCCGAGCATAACCCCTCACGTTTGCAGGCATACATACTGCAGCAATATGGCAAGAGCAAGAATGAATCCCAAGACCTTACAGTACCTTATGGGCCACTCGGACATAAGCGTAACGATGAACACTTACACCCATCTTGGTTTAGAAGACGCAAAGGACGAAATGGTACGCCTTGAGGAACTGAATCGGGCGAGGGAGGAGGTCGAGAAGACGAGCGGTGGTGTTCCTATGGAGAAGGGGATGTTTAGGGTGGTTTGATTAATAACCTACTATATAAAACAGAACAGACACCTTGGCTTGATGGCTTTGGTGTCTGATTTTTAGTGCGAATCAACTATAATTTAATATTCCTTGTTCTTCTGAAGAGCAACAATCATGTCAAACAATTCTTTATCGGAAATGCTTACATCATCTTCGTCCATGGTTTCCAAAACCTGCAGAACACTCACTATTGATTCAAGATTATCTTCTTTAAATTCGAAAAGGTCTGTAAACCAAACTACATTTACCCAATCCAATAGTTGTTCTTTTGTAATACTATGATTGAGGAAAGAGGATATAGCGTTAATAACATCAGATGTTCGGATCTGTTCAGGTTTTTTACAGTCGATATTATACAGATCCTCACCGATTTTGTCTGTCAGGTCTTTTTTGTTAATAGATAGTGTTTTAAAAGCATTAAGTAATTTGTTCATATTATTTCTCCTTTGTGTGGATCAGGTTTCCGTTTGGGTCGTAGGTTTCTTTATAAACTCTTACAGTTTTTCCATTTTCATCAATCACTTTGTAATAGATGGCTTTTGATCCGGGAACTTTACCTGGATTTTCCATTTTGGCTGTATATCCACCGTTAGGATTTGTCTGGACTGAAAAACGGTTATAATTATTTGATCCGCCTCTAAAAAACGATTTAACTGTTTTTTGAATCGTTTCAGGCAATGAAGAAGTGGACGAAATTGCAGAACTTTTTGTGTTTACTGAATATAGGATACGTCCGCCTTTGGTGTTACTGTAATTTCCAGATAATCCAGTTCCCATTATGCCGACCTCCTTCTTTTTGTAGAAATCCAGTCGGGATAATTGATGAAGTTTGTTCTGTTCATAAATTGCTCGAAAATCACCTTCGGCATACCACCATAAACAAGTACTATTTCTGGTGATAATTCATCAAGCATTGCTGATAAACCCTCAATAAAATATTGTTTATTAACTTTGCTTCTTATGCAGCCATATGTTCCAATAGACACAATACTATTCTTGGGTACACCTAAAAAGGCAAATTTTTCAGGTAATTCGACTGTTGTATAACTTCGTTCATCACTCCAACGAACATTGGGTATTACATATATTCCTTGCGATTGCAAATAACAGCCGACCGCACGATTCATGTATGTATTAGCTATTTGTAAGCAAAGGGGCATATCACGATAGAGAGAACAATCAGGCGAAATAACTGCCGAGAATTTCTTAAACTCTGAAAGATATTCATTGGTACAAGTCAGTACATCTGAAAATTTTTTATCATGTTCATAAAAATGAACAGCGCATGAATAGTTATTGTTTGAACTCATCTTTGTAAAAGGAACAAGTGCATCGGGTACGATGATTTTTTCAGGCTTTTCAATACAAGGAATTTCTAATTTACCTGTAAATAAAGCTTTAGAGACAAGTTCGGAATTAAATCCGTCGTCAATAATGTTTTTCATTATAACCTCAACTTTCCGGCAAATGCCATTAACAACTTTTTGTGAAAATCGTCAATAGACAAAGAAAGTAGAATATGCTATAATAAAACTTGCTTAAGGTTTGTGTATTTTGCATAAACTACGGGAACGTATTAGTTTGTTGTTACCAGCAACTTGCTAATACGTTTTCTTTGTCTTATAAAGTATGCATTGGTATCACCACCATAAATCTTATTTTTAATATTACAGTTTATTTAACTGCACTCGTGCTGCATCAAATGAAACGCCACATTTTTCACTTACTTCCGAAACAGACATTCCTTTTACAAGGTCAGAGTCAATCATTAATTCACCTGCCAAGCATTTTGCCTGCCATTCTGGGTCACGGTATGTCGGAATATCATCATTACCAAAGGAACGAGCAAGCTTAAAACCGCAAACACACAAAGTGATAAAATGAGCAAATTCGTGAGCAATGGTCATTCTATCGCGTCCAATTCCGTTACAAGCACCGTCATAAACATCCTCACGAATTTTTATTGTTTTGGATGTAATGTCTGTTACAGCGTGTTCATTTTTCTCCAGTTCACCGGCTTCAACAACCTCAAAATGTGCATCTTTGTCAAAACAATGCAACATTTCAAGAACTTCTGTTATCGGAAAATAAAGTTCGTTTGTTAAGTCTAACATTTCTCTTATCTTTTTTGCAAGTCGTCTTAAATCCATTCTTGACTTTGCTTCTACACAATATTTACTTATAATTCATTCCTCCTTGTTACGGTTAAGAAACTTCAAAAGCTGTATTGCAAGATCATCGTCTATATCATCGAACTTTCTTGCAAATTGTAATGCCAGATCACGTTTACAGATATTGTCGGTCGATAAATCGATTTCGATGCTGTTTATACTCATATCACGTGCTTTTGACAATTCCTTTTGTTCAGTTGCGGTCAAATCATAAATTAAGGCTAATTTGCTGATAAGATCATCCGGAATATTTCTTTTGCCGCATTCAATTGCAGATAAATATGAAGAAGTCATATTGAGCTTTTCAGCCATTGTTTTCAATATTTCGCCACGATCTATGCGCAGCTTTCTTAAAGCTTTTCCAAATTCCGTAATCACTCGTATCAACTCCTTTCAAACACTATTATAACACATTGTGTTAATCTTGTCAACACTTTTTGTTGATTTTTTATTTCTTGCCAACTCCCCAAAAATAATATATAATAGTATCAAAAGAAAATATGCACCCCCTCATTCAAAACCAATCGTTAAAAGGTAAAAATCGCGAGTAGTCTGCACCCCCCTAACCGACTACTATTTGACTACTTTTCAATTGTAATAAACCCAACGTAGATACGTCATTTTTACACTATTTTTCTGTCGGCTGAATTTTCTGTACAATATTTGTACCGCCCGCAACCCACGCAAAATAGGGCAAATCACGGCAATTTTGGATAGGAGATTACTATGATAAAAGTATTATTCGTATGCCACGGCAATATATGCCGCAGCACAATGGCACAGAGCGTTTTTCAGTATATGGTGAATAAAGCAGGGGTATCCGACCGCTTTGAAATAGACTCGGCTGCAACAAGCACCGAGGAGATAGGAAATCCGCCGCATCACGGCACGGTTGCCGAGCTTCGCAAACACAATATCCCGTTGATACCTCACCGCGCAAGACAGATCACAAAAGCCGATGAGGAACGCTTCGACTACCTTATCGGAATGGATACCGCCAATATCCGCAATATGCGCAGGATAGTCGGCGACAGCGATAAAATATACAAGCTTATGTCGTTTGCCGATTTGGAAAAGGACGTCGCCGACCCGTGGTATACCGGGGATTTTTCCGAAACCTATGCCGATGTTAAGCTTGGCTGTGAAAAACTGCTCGAAAAGCTGAAGGAGGAATGACCCGTGGCGGATAAAAAAGCAACCAACTGCGAAACCTGCGTAAATTATGTATATGACGAGGATTACGACTGCTTCACCTGCATGGCAAACCTCGACGAGGACGAGATGAGTAGGTTTCTGACAAGCACCAACTACGCTTGCCCGTATTATCGCCTTGACGATGAATACGGCGTTGTAAGGCATCAGATGTAAATGATCCCCTTTGCGCCAAATGATTCAAATATGTGTATATATGTTTAATAAATTATAAATGTTTGTAAAACTGTACAGCATAATGAACATAAATACTTGCAAAACAGAAAAATATATGGTATGATTATACTAAAGAACCGCAAAAAACGACAAAATTATTTCAACATCGACATTAATGGATCATATTCTGAGGGAGAGATTTTTAATGAGTAAAGTAATGCAGGATTATTTAAATAAAATCTACACGCTGGTCATTTTGGTCATAACTGGAAGCACTACCTGCGCAGGAGTGACCTTTTTAACTCTAAAAGCCATGGGATTTTATCCGGATGTATCATGGACAGCCCTCGGCCTGTTTCTGGCAAGCTGTTTGGTTTATCTGATTGTCGGTCTAATCTTTATAAAAACATCCTATGAAAAGAATTCAAACGGCGAAAAGTATATAAAGCCCAAAATGCTCAAAGCAGGAAAGATTTTTGTCATTCTCCTTTTGCTTATACAATTCAACTTCATATCATATATGATACCCTCACGGGAATTCTGGGCGTATGCGTTTTATTTCGTTATCCTTGCCGCCTTTTTCCTTGATGTTAAGATGATACTGATCTGTGTTGCGGAAATATTCCTTTCGGTGTTAGTTTCACACCTTGTCAATCCGGATGTCCTGCTTCCCGCAAAGGACGAGCTGTTTGTTCCGGAAGTCGTTCTGCGCCTTATCTGTGTCGTTCTTTCGCTGTTTGCCATCTCTCTTATGGTAATATTTGTGAGCAGGAATTTAGTTAATATGAAAAAGAATGAGATCGAGGAGAACAACGCCCGTGTAAACAGCGTTTTGTCCGCGGCAAGACAGCTTTCCGAAAGACTTCTTAATGCCGGCGCGGCTCTCTCGGAGATATCATCAAATGAAGCTGCAAACGCTGACGAGCTTGCTTCTACGAGCGAAGCACTTCTCCAAAGCAGCAACTCGCTGAGCGATAGGGCAAGCGAAAGCATATCAAATCTTAACGAGCTTAAGGACTGCGGAAATCTGCTCAGCGAAAAGGTTGAACAGGTTGAGAATACCTCTCAAAGCCTTATCGAAAAATCTTCGGAAAATGAACAGGTTCTCGGTTCTCTGCAAACTGTAAATAAAGAAGTTATCGAGTCAATGAACGATACAAACGCCGTTGCGGAAAAGCTTTCCGGCGCAGTCAAGGATATCGATGCTACGCTTAACCTTATAAGCGACATTGCAATGTCAACGAAGGTGTTGTCAATTAATGCAACTATCGAAGCTGCGCGCGCAGGCGAAGCAGGAAAAGGCTTTGCCGTAGTTGCTCAGGAGGTCGGCGAGCTTGCGGCAAGCACACAGTCCTCACTCGATGAGATACAGAGCGTTATCGCTAGAATTCAGCAAAACGTTAAAGAAATGACGGATTATGTCAACAGCAACTTTAAAAAGCTCAGCCTGCAAAATGAATATTTCATGGACGTATTCAATAATCTTAACGAGATGAACCTCCTGCTTGAACAGGCAATGAACGATATCAAAACCATGCACGATGTTCACAGCAGACAATCCGAGGTCATCAGAAAAACTGTTGATATCAGCGAGAGCATCGCAAATGAAATACAAATCGAAAATCATGATTTTGTTAATATCTCTTCAATGGTTGAGAGCAACGTGTCAAACGCTTCCAATATGTCGGGTCAGGTCAATGAGATAAACTCTATGGTAAGTCAGATAGACGTTCTGCTGAAAGAATAACAAATTAAAGCGTATTTCTGCGTTCGGGCGGAAATACGCTTTATATATTTTGAATGAAATTAACACCGATGCGTAAAAAGTCAAAATGCGACCCCGTTATCTGCGGAATTACCTTTTTTTACGCAAGCTTTATCGTACTATATGTATAAGCACCCGAGAGGGCAAGCAGAAGAATATCTCCGAAGTTAAAGCTGCCGCCGAATATGCTCATTATAAGTGACAGCGCCGAAAGCGCAGTCATGACCGCACCCCAGATGAACGCGTTCTTGCCGCCTTTTTTGAAAAGTCCGTAGTAGCACATCGCACCGAAGCCTATTACCGTGAATGCGATACCGATGATATTTCCGAGCATTCCCATAGCCGTTCCGTGCCTTGTCATGGAAAAAAGCGCCCAGCTTACAAAATAGCTGCGGCTGAAAAGCGAACGGAAAGCGAGCCAAACTCCAGAAAGAGCAAGAATTCCGCATAAAACCGACGATATTTGTAAAACCCTTTTCATTCTTATATGCCCCCTTTATAATGTATAACAATTCTAACACAAAATAATGCTTTTGTCAAATTTTGTCTTGGAATGTCGGCTGTTTGCGCCGAATTATGAAAATCTCGGGAAAATTTGCGGCTGACGATTGATTTTGCGTTTGAAATGTGATATAATTATTTTTAATATATTTGAAAAGGATTGATATTTTGTGTATGCTTGGGTAAGATATCCTGTGCGGTGGCTCTACAAGCTTTTTTACGATTTCCATATCGAGGGCGCCGAAAATATTCCGCAGGACAAGCCTGTTGTTCTGGCGTCAAATCACCGCAGCTACGCCGACCCCGTTATACTTACAATGCCGATGAAGCTGCCCGTTTCCTATATGGCGAAGGAGGAGCTTTTCCGCAATAAGCTTTTCGGCTGGTTTATACGCAAGCTCGGAGCTTTTCCGGTAGTACGCGGCTCGGGCGATATGAAAGTCATTGAAGACAGCATAAAGATACTTGAATCGGGAAGAAACCTCGTTATCTTCCCCGAAGGTACACGCTCAAAGGACGGTAAGGTCGGCAAGGGAAAAACCGGCGTTGCAATGATAGCCGCAAAATCGGGTGCGGATGTTGTTCCCTGCGGAATTATTTTTGAGGGCGAGAAGCTTCATTTCCGCTCAAAGCTCACGCTTAAATTCGGCAAACCGATAAAGGCGGAGGAAATCGCGGTCGAGGGGAACTCTCCCCGTGAGCTTAAAGAGGTAAAAAAGCGCATTATGGGTGCGATAACCGAGCTTGTCGAAGGGCCTGCGCTGCCCGGAACGGTAAATCAACCGCAGCTTGAGGATAAAACCGATGCGGCGGATTGAGATCGCGGAACACGCAGGTTTCTGCTTCGGTGTTGACAGAGCCGTAAAAATCGTGTATAATATCTTAGACAGCAGCAAAACGGCGGCGACTTACGGCGAGATTATCCACAATGAAAATGTCGTGAATGAGCTGAAAAGCCGCGGCGTAAAGGTCATCGATAAGCCCGAGAGATCGGAAGAGCACACGTCTGAACTCCAGTCACCGGCTACGATACCTCGTATG
>CAMJES010000023.1 GCA_946404705.1 uncultured Ruminococcus sp.
ATATCATAGCCGGTGACTGGAGTTCAGACGTGTGCTCTTCCGATCTTACCTATAAGCCAATAGAAATAACAGCTTATCAGCATAAACACGGGATTTGAATTGAACGGAACAAGGATGAATGAAAGCACTCTCCACACCTGACCGCCGAGAACTGCGTCACGGTCGAAATACATATAACTGCTTATAAGCAGTTCGGGAAACAGATAATCAAAAATAAAGACGATAAGATTTCCTATTACGATATAAAGCATAAGATTCGGGATATAATATCTGCCGAATTTGCGTTCAAGTTTATTTAAAAGGTTCAAGCTATCCTTCCTTTCACAGTAATTGCTGCATAATAAATTATACCATATCGGTGATAAAATTACAATAGCTACTTGAAATTTTCACAAATATTGTTTATAATATATAATGTACGTTTATGAGCGTATAAATTCAAATACGAAAGGTCGTAAAAATATGGCTATTGAAATTACAAAAGATACCGTTATCGGCGATATCCTCGATGAAGATATGGAAACTGCTCCCTTTTTCCTTGAAATGGGAATGCATTGCCTCGGATGCCCTGCTTCAAGAGGTGAATCCATTGCCGATGCCTGCGCTGTTCACGGCGTAGACCCCGAAGAGCTTGTTGCAAAGCTTCAGGCACATTTTGCAAACAAGTAAAAAACGGAAATTTACCGCACAATGCAATAGTTGTGCGGTTTATTTTTAAAGGAGAAAACCAATGCTCGGAAACAGACTTGCCGCCTGCGCGGAATTTGTCAAGGGTAAAAAAGCCTGCGATGTCGGCACGGATCACGGGTACCTTGCCGCAGAACTGCTTATGTCGGGGAAATGCAGCTTCGCAATTGCGGCGGATATAAACGAAAAACCGCTCCAATCGGCTCGGCATACTCTGCACAAGCACGGACTGGACGAACGCTCGGAAACCGTTCTCTCGGACGGTGTGGAAAGTATCGGTCTTGACGATGTTACCGATATTATTATAGCAGGAATGGGCGGAGAGCTTATCGCAAAAATTCTCTCGCAGAAAAGCCTTGACGGTATAAACCTTGTCCTGCAGCCGATGACAAAGGCTTCGTATCTTCGCCGCTTTCTTGCCGAAAACGGATTTGAACTGCTTGAAGAAAAGGCAGTTTCGGAGGGCGGCAGACTTTATACCGTTATGAACGCCGTTTATTCGGGCGAAAAACGTGAAATAAGCGAGCTTGAAGCACTTACGGGAAAGCTTTCGCCATCGGAGGAGAACGCGCGCCGTATGCTCTGCGCTCTGTCCGAAAAGCTGAAAAAAGAAGCGTCGGCGCTCTCCGCTTCGGGAAACCTTGAACAAGCAGAAGAACGCCGCCTGCTCTCGGAGCAGATATCGAAACTTGCCGCAGGAGAAAACTCTTGACGCTTGAAAGGAAATCACAACAATGAACGGATACAGAGTTAAAGATATACTTGACGAAATGGAACGTATTGCACCGCTTTCGCTTATGCAGAAGGGCGATAACTCGGGGCTTTTGGTCGGCTCGGCGGAGGATAAGGCAGAAAAGGTGCTTGCCGCGCTCGATATCACCAACGAGGTCGTTGAAGAGGCGGCGGCAAAGGGTGCAGACGTCATAATCTCGCACCACCCTGTCATCTACAATCCGCTTTACTCGCTTTCGGACAAAAATCCTGCCTGCCGCGCGGCTAAGTACGGTATAGCTTGTCTGTGCTTTCATTCGCCGCTCGACCTTGCAAAGGGCGGCATAAACGACATTATCTATGATATGCTGAAAGAGCCGTTCGGACTTTCCGAGTCGGAATGTTTCGTTGAGGATGTCGGCGGAGGTTTCGGCTACGGTCTTGTATGCAGGCTGAAAAGTGCCGTTGAACCCGACAAAGCCGCTAAAATGCTGAAAGACATATTCAAATGCAATTTTGTACGCTACACAAGGAACGGCAGGCCGATAGAAAAGCTTGCGTTCTGCTCGGGAGGCGCAGGAAGTATGCTCCCCGATGCTCTGGCTCTCGGTGCGGACGCTTATATCACGGGCGATGTCAAGCACGACCAGATGATAACCGCACTCAACAGCGGCGCAACGCTCTTCGACTGCGGTCATTTTCACACGGAAAACATTGTTATCCCCTATCTTGCAAGGCGGTTTGCCGAGGATATGCCCGAGCTTGCGTTTGAGATCGCCGAAAGCTCTGTCGACCCTTGCTGTTATGCTTAAATTAATCAAGCACCGTGAAAATTCGGTGCTTTTTTATTTTTTGAATAAAATTTTCCAAAACTATTGTAAAAACGGCAAAAAATATGTATAATAGTATATGTATGTCAACATTTGTTTGGAAAGGATAATTGAACTTGAAAGAAAATAAAGCTCCGATAACCCTTGAATTCAATCTTTGGTCGTTTTTATACAGCAAGAGAATATATCTTTTCGCGTTTCTGATACCTGCGGCAATTCTTTTCATCGCTTATGCGATATTCGGAATATATCCGTTTGGGCAGGAATCCGTTCTTGTGCTTGACCTTAACGGTCAGTATGTTTATTACTATGAGAACCTGCGCGACGCTCTGCACGGAAACGGAAGTCTTGTCAACTCTTGGAGCAGAAACCTCTCGGGCGAAACGATAGGAATTTTCGCATACTATCTTGCCAGTCCGTTTATGTTCATTGTAATGCTGCTGCCGAGGTCGATAATGACTGCTTCTATTCTTATAATGCAGCTTTGCAAGGTCGGCACGGCAAGCATTACGATGTGCCATTTCCTCGGATATCACAAGAAAATGAGCGGCAGCACCTCGCTTATATTCAGCGTTATCTACTCGCTTATGGCATATATGATAGTACAGCTTATGGATCCGATGTGGCTGGACGGACTTATCTATCTGCCGCTTATCTGCAAGGGCATCGACAAGCTTATTGATGAGAAAAAATGGCTGTATTTCGTCATTCCGCTGACGCTGATGTTCATTGCCAACTTCTATATCGGCTGGATGACCGCAATTTTCTGCATACTTTATTTTCTTGCATATTACTTTTTTATTTCCGATACATCGGTTCCGTTCAGATTTGCCGATTTCATCAAGAGCGGCTCGTTATTTGCTTGCTCGGGACTGCTCTCCGCGATCTGCTCGGCGTGGCTGCTCATTCCGCTTTACTATTCGTTAAAGCTCGGAAAATTCGAGTTCTCAACGCCGAACTTTGCAATGAAAACGCAGTTCGACTTCGCAGATTTCTTTGTAAATCTCCTGCCGAACGTTTATGACACCTGCCGCCCCGAGGGTTCGCCTGTCGTTTACTGTGGCGTTCTGACGATAATACTCGTTCCGCTGTTCTTCCTCAACAGCAACATAAAGCTGCGCAAGAAGATAGGCTGCGGACTGCTCACTCTGACGCTTATTCTTTCAATGTATATGTCAACGGTGGATATTGTTTGGCATGGTTTGCAGGTACCGAACTGGCTTCCCTACCGCTATTCGTTTATGTGCAGCTTCCTGCTCGTGTTTATGGCTGCGCAGGCGTTTGAACGCATTGAGGGCGTAACTCCGAAAGAGATAGGCGGAATGTTCTTTGTGCTTGCGGCTTATGTTCTGTATATCGACAAGCAGGGGCTTGAAAATGTAACGCTGCTCGCAACGGTTTGGTTCACGATAGGTCTTGGCGCGCTTTACGCTCTGCTTGTATATATGCATAAAAAACACTACAATATCAAGCCTGTACCCGTTGTTCTTCTTATATTCGTTATTGCAGAGCTTATCACAAGCTCCGCCTACACGCTTTACAGAATTGACGAGGACGTTGTATACTCAAAGAACGCCTCCTATAACCGCTATATCACGCTCGGACGAAACACGGTGAACAAGCTTTACGAAATGGACGATGAACCCGTTTACCGCATTGAATCGAACTATCACAGAACGGTCAATGACGCAATGGCGTTCGGCTCGTTCGGCGTTTCACATTCAAGCTCGACCCTTAACTCGGGGCCTATCGAAATGCTCAACAAGCTTGGATTTTCCTACGGCGGACACTATATAAAATACAAAGGCTCGACCTACCTTACGGACGCGCTTCTCGGAATAAAATACGTTATGGAGAAAGGCTCGGCAAAGCCCGAAGAGGACGGAAGCATAATAGTTGCGGAAAACAGTCACTATGATAAAATGGTGCTTGCAAACGGCGACAATACGGATATTTTCTATGTTTACGAGAACCCCAACGCTCTGCCGATAGGCTTTATGGCAAGCAATGATATCCTTGATGTAACGCTTGAGGGCGACAATCCTTTTATCTGCCAAAATGCGATCTTCTCCGCGCTTTGCACCGATACAAAGGCTGAATATTTCAAGCAGGTCGATATCGAACGCATTGTCCCCGAAAACGCAAAGCCTTCGACCTACGGCACTCACACGAAATACGTTCCGCGAATCGAGGGTGAGAACTCGCATATCGAGTTTCTCCTCACCGCTCCGACCGAGGATATGATGTATCTCTACTTCCCTTCAAGCTATGAACGAAAGATAAATCTGTGGCTCAACAACGAGTTCCTTGATTACTACTTTGAGGGCGGAAACGAGGTAATCCAGCCGCTCGGACGTTTCTCCGAGGGCGAGGAGATATCCGTTATCGCGACTATCACCGAGGAAAAGAACGAGGTGCTTTTCGCAGACGAATATTTCTATTATCTCGATGAAGAGGCGTTCAAGCGCTCGGTGGAAGAGCTGCGCGAACATCCGCTTGAAATCGAAAGCTTCAAGGAAGACCACATTAAGGGAAAAGTCACCGCCGATGAGGACGGTATCCTCTTTACGACTATCTCCTACGAACCCGGCTGGACTATCAAGGTTGACGGCGTAAAGACCGAGCCTGTCGAGCTTGTGGACGCACTTATAGGTATACCCGTTTCCGCAGGCGAGCATACTATTGAAATGAGCTTCTTCCCCAAGGGAATGACAGTCGGTATCATCATCAGCATGGGCGGCATAATCACGGTTGTGACCGCAGTCGTTCTTGCAAAGCGCAAAAAGAAGGAACCTACACTTTTGGACAGACTCTACGAAGAAGATTGATCGTTTCGTCGGATCCACAATTATATCAACGGTCAATATCCTATGCTTTTATCAAGTATTTATATAGTATTAAGCGCAGTCGGACAGCTATGCTTTTCTCTATTAAAGCAGAATATCTAAAAATATAGTTTATTTACCAATATATATTGTAAAAATTCACAGATTATTGATTAAATTGCTACCAATGTATGTTACACTTAAGATAAATAAATATGTACCTGAACGGGGAGAGTTGAGCTATGGCAAAAGTCAAGACAAAAAAACTACCGAAATTCACAATAAAAAACAAAATAAATTTCAGCAATTTCAAGCTTAACAGAAACAGTATCAAAACCAAACTCATAGTCTATGTCTGCGTTATGTCGCTTGTGGTCGTACTGCTTCTTGCATTTGTAAACCTGTTTTCGATATCATCGGGAATACATTCTACCGTAAACCAAATGATGGGGCCTCTTTCCACCGAGGCGGCGGCTGATGTAAGCACAAAGATATCAATGCTCAAAACCAAAAGCGACACCGCTCTTCAGAAAACTCTCTGCAGCAACAATATCGGCGCTTCCAAGGGCGCTTTGTCCTATCTTAAATATATGTTCAACGAATACAAACTCGATGTAAAGGATTTCGCTATGTTCAAAATGGGCGACTTTTTCATCGGCTCGGACAGATTCAATGCCGAAAACGCTGAACCGCTTAAAGATCTTGAAGTTTATCAGAAAACCAAATCAAAGGGCATTCCTGTCGTTTCCGAGCCTATACCTTATGAGGATGGCAGCGGCTCAGAATTTATCATTGCGGTTTCGGGAACATCCAACGTAACGAGCTATGTTCTTGTTATGTATTTTGACGCGCAGGTCCTCTCCGATATCGTTGACTCGGTGCAGTTTAGCGATAACTCCACCGCTTACATAATCAACGCGGAAGGAACTATGATCGCCTCGAACGATATCCAAAACGTTATTGATGAAGTCAACTACAACAAGCTTGCGGAAACCGACAGCTCTTACCAAGCTATCGCGGAATTGCAGACGCTTGTTATCGAGGGCGGCGAAGCAGGCATCCAGAGCGCAGTCGTTAATGGCGTTGCGAGCAGAATCGCATACTCACCTATCGAAGACAGCGACTGGTCGCTGATACTCATCGCTCCCGAATCCGATTTTAACGGCACTCTTAACACAACAACGGTCATTATCGTCATTATCTCGGTAGTTCTGATAATCGCTGCGTTTATATGCACGTTTGTTATCATGAACGGAGTCGTAAATCCTATAATCGGCGTTACGGCACGGCTTAAGGCGCTCTCGGACGGCGACCTTTCGGCCGATACTCCCGTTATCAAGCAGAAAAACGAGGTCGGTGTGCTTTCCGAGTCGCTTGCGGCAACGGTAGCCTCGCTTCGTACATACATTGAACAGATATCCGAGGCGCTCGGCAATATCTCGGAGGGAAATCTCGCATTTGAAATGGACGGCGAGTTCCGCGGAGATTTCATCAAGATAAAGGAAAGCTTCAATTCTATTCTTTCACAGCTCAGAAAAACATTCGGAAAGATCAGCGATTCGGCTAACACGGTCACATTCGGCGCATCGCAGGTCGCATCCGGTTCGCAGCTTCTCAGCGACGGCGCGGCAAAGCAGTCCGAAGCGGTCAACGAGGTTTCAAACCGTATGCAGAATATTGTTGAGCATATCTCCGGCTCGGCAAGATCCGCTGCGGAAACGGAAGAGCTTGTTGTAAGCATTGAACAGCAGATACACTCCTGCAACCACGAAATGTCCAAAATGCTCGGTTCAATGGACGATATTTCCAAATCCTCCGCACAGATCTCCGATATCATTCAGGTCATTGACGATATCGCATTCCAGACCAATATCCTTGCGCTCAATGCGGCAGTCGAAGCCGCAAGAGCGGGCGACGCGGGTCTTGGCTTTGCAGTCGTTGCCGATGAAGTCCGCAACCTCGCAAATATGAGCGCAGACGCCGCAAAACAGACCTCGGCGCTCATCGAAGATTCGCTGCGCAACGTAAAGCGCGGAACAGCTATCGCAAAAACGACTGCAGAAGCGCTTGACAAGATCGTTCTTGGCGCTTCCGAGATCAACAATAAGGTCAAGAGCATCACCGAAAGCGCTGAACAGCAGAACGCGCTTATCTCCGATATTTACGACAGCGTTAACAGCGTTACTGCGGTCATCGACAACACGACATCCACCGCGGAACAAAGCTCTGCCGCAGCGAGCGATATGTCCGATCAGGCAGAAGTGCTGCGTGATATGATCAATTTCTTCAAGATCGATTTCGATGAAAGCACCTCGGCTGACGATTCGCTGACATCAGCAGAGGAATTCACTCCCGAATTTGATATTGATATCCCTGTTTTCGATTCGAACGAAAGCACAGCTGTTGACAGCGAGCTTGATTTTGAAAATATCGGAAATATTGACGAAAATGCTGATATTTCCGAAACAGAGGATAACGGCGTTCAGCTCGAACCTGAGGCTGAAGCGGTCGTTCCCGAGGAAGAGGACGTTCCCGAAAGCGAAACCGATGAAGAGGTTTTCTTTGAACCTAACATTGAAGACAACGAAGACGAGGAAAATAATTAAGATTTTCAATGCTGCCGCAAAAAACGGCAGCATTGTTTTTAGGGGAAAAATATGGATTTTTTGAAAGAACATTTTGCGGCTGTAATAATCGCGGCTTATTTCCTGATAATAAACATAACGGGCTTTGCAATGGCTTATTCCGATAAAACGAAAGCGGTAAACGGAAAACGGCGCATTTCCGAAAAGGCGCTGTTTTTCGTTTCTTTTATCGGAGGTTCGGCAGGTATGCTTATCGGGATGAAAAAATTTCGCCACAAAACAAAGCAGAAGCGCTTTATGCTCGGAATACCGCTGATGATGATATTTCAAATCGCACTTGCTGCGGTAATTCTTGCATATATTTTTTTACAATAAATCATTTTCTGCAAAACTGCTCTTCCGGAATTCTGATAATATGATGAAAATTTCGCTGCCTCTATTGCAAAAAAAACGAAACTGTGTTAAAATTTTATCATAACTACTTAAAGAAAGGAAAGATATGAATGCCTTCACATTACAACTTCTCAAATGTAACTCCGGAAATCGTTGAATTTACCGAAATATGCCAAAAGAACGGAAACATTGATCCGGAGCTTTACACTAAATACGATGTAAAACGGGGACTGAGAGATATCAACGGCAAGGGAGTTTTAGCAGGTCTTACCGAAATTTCCGAGATAATCTCATCAAAAACTGTTGACGGAAAGAGCGTTCCCTGCGAAGGCGAACTTTATTACCGCGGCTACAACATCAACGACCTTGTTAACGGATTTATCGGAAAGCGCCGCTTCGGATTTGAGGAAATAACCTATCTTCTTCTCCTCGGTGAGCTTCCCAACGAGGAACAGCTTGAAAAATTCAAGAGGATAATCGCCGATTTCCGAAAGCTGCCCACGACCTTCGTCCGTGATATTATAATGAAATCCCCGAGCGAGGATATTATGAACGGCATTTCGCGCGGAATTTTAACGCTTTATTCCTATGACGACGCACCGAACGACCTCTCGCTGCCGAACGTTATGCGCCAGTCGCTTGAGCTTATCTCGCTCCTGCCGCTTATCACCGTTTACAGCTATCATGCAAAGAATTACTATATCGACGGCGGCAGCTTCTTTATCCACCAGCCTGTTGCGGAGTATTCAACTGCCGAGAATATCCTCCATATGCTCCGCCCCGACAGCAGCTTCACCGAGCTTGAAGCAACTATCCTCGACCTTGCGCTCGTTCTTCATGCCGAGCATGGCGGCGGTAATAACTCGACCTTTACAACACACGTTGTAACCTCATCGGGAACGGATACCTACTCCGCGATCTCCGCGGCTCTCGCATCGCTGAAAGGCCCGAAGCACGGCGGAGCGAATATAAAGGTTTCGATGATGTTTGACGATATGAAGAACCACATCAACGACTGGGAAGACGAGGACGAAGTCAAGAACTATCTTGTCAAGCTTCTTCATAAGGAGTGCTTCGACAGATCGGGACTTATCTACGGTATGGGTCACGCAGTATATTCTATCTCCGACCCGAGAGCGAACCTCCTGCGTCAGGCGGTAGAAAAACTATCCAAGGCAAAGGGACGCGAAAAGGAGTTCAAGCTTTACAGCTCTATCGAGCGCCTTGCTCCCGAAGTTATTGCAAAGGAGCGCAAGATATATAAAGGCGTTTCGGCAAACGTTGACTTTTACAGCGGCTTTGCATATACAATGCTTGACCTTCCGCGTGAGCTTTATACGCCGCTGTTTGCGATAGCGAGAATAGCAGGCTGGTCTGCGCACCGAATGGAAGAGCTTGTCAACGCGAACAAGATAATTCGACCTGCATATAAAGCGGTACACGACAAGCAGGAATATGTTCCTTTTGAGGAAAGATAATGTTTAATGCGTAATTCGTAATACGTAATTATTGCTTGGCTGACATTTGCCGGGTGACGCGAAGCTAAGCAAAAGTTTAGGTAAAGCCTTTTCAAAGGCTTGTGGGTGTCCAGAGGGCAAAGCCCTTGGTCACCGTCCGCAGACGGCGAAATTCCCTAAACTAACGTATTATGCTTTTAGCATCAATCCGAAAATCTAACAAATCCAAAAGCGCAATTTACATCAAAAAGGTGAAACGGATATGAGAAACAAGACCGTTAAACCTAAAAAAATGTGAATTGCGCTTATTTCTTTCCCATATAAACATACTTTCCTCGGGGATAAAATGTGAGAAGCGAAGCGCCGAACGTTTTGACCCGATATCTTATGTAAAGCTATGCACGGAAAACGACAATTGTTTTTGCCATAACCGACTATGGCTAAGCTTCCAAACAGTTCAAACATTAGACGGACAAACCACAAATTAACAGCCGTAAGTTTCGTGGAATTCTCTGCAAAGGGAAAACCTTTAGGGTAGAGGGGGAGGTACTCTGCATCGCTATGGACGCTTGGCCGTCCTCCCCCTCTCCCCTTGCGGTCTTCCCTCTGCACTCTCTTTCCCCAAACCCCACACCCTCTCCCGGCCACCGCTATGAAAACCCCGTAAGATTGTCGGGAACGATGCTTTTCTTCCTAAAATTGAGTTAAACGGAAAATAGTCAAAGTCCAAAAAATAATTCACAATAATTCACATTGCTTTGCTTTGAAATTTATCTGTCAATCTTTCGTTTTTTTCTGCATATAATTGTACAAAAACAACGAAAGGACTTGCTATGAAAAATACAGTTTCAAAAAAACAAGGCTTTTTAAGCGGTTCGCTCATTCTTATCGCTTCGGCGGCGGTTTCTAAGGTCATCGGTGCAATTTTCCGAATTCCGCTCGCTAATATGCTCGGCGGTGAGGGTATGGGGTACTTTTCCGCTGCTTACGGCATTTTTATGACTGTTTATGCTGTTTCGGTGACGGGACTTCCTGTGGCGGCGTCAAAGCTTACTGCCGAACGGCTTGCAAAAAGTGACAAAAACGGTGCTGCAAATGTCAAAAGCACGGCTCTTGCGCTCTGCTCGCTATGCGGACTGGTTTTTACGCTGCTCACGCTGCTGCTCGCTTATCCGTTCTGCGCGTTTTTAAGCAAAAGTCCGCTTTCGGTCATTGCTGTTGCGGCGATAGCTCCGTCTGTGCTTTTCAGCTGCATTACGGCGGTTTTCCGCGGCTGCTTCGAGGGGCGGCGAAATATGTACCCGACTGCTGTTTCGCAGGTCATTGAAGCTGCTGTCAAGCTTGTTGCAGGCCTTGCGCTCTGCTATGCTGTGCTTAACGCGCCGTCAAGCTTTTTTTCGTCAGCCGAGGTTGTTATAAAGAACCTTCTGCCGTTCAAGGCGATACAAGCCGTTTCCGCCGCTGAGCTTATTATGCCGCTTGCCGCTGCTGCCGCTGTTTTCGGCGTGACCGTTTCCTCCTTGGCAGGATTTGCTTACATAGCATTGCGAAGCGCTTTTGACAAGGATGAAAAGCTACGTTCCAAGCCGTCACGGGTGACTGCGTCCGAGCTTGCCGCGATAATGATACCTGTCGCTTTAGGCTCGCTCATAACCAATCTCACCTCGCTTATCGACCTTGCGACCATAATATCCTGCTTAAAAAAGGCTGTCGCCGCCGCTCCGCAGGTATTTTCCGCAATCGGAAGCGGCATTTCCGCCGAAGCGCTGCCGAACTTCATCTTCGGCAGCTTTTCGGGACTCGCCGTTACCGTTTTCAACCTTATCCCCTCGTTCACGAATATGTTCGGCAAGGGCGCGGTTCCCTTTGTTGCGGAGGGCTTTGCGCGTAAGGATAAAGAGCTTATGCGTCAATCTGCAATGCGAGTCATCTTCACCGCAGGCTTTATCGCAGTCCCCTCGGGAATAGGCATTTCCGCCCTTGCGCCGCAGATACTTGAGCTGCTTTTTCCGTCCAGACCTCTTGAAACGATGGCTGCTGCCAACTCTCTGCGAGTCCTCGGCTTCGGGGTGATATTCCTCTCCGTTTCATCGGTGCTTTTCGCTGTTATGCAGGCGGCAGGCAGGGGCGATATCCCCGTAAAGATAATGGCAGCAGGCGTTGCGGTAAAGCTTCTGCTTAACCTCATTCTTATCCCTATGCCAAATATAAATGTAGTCGGAGCGGCATTGTCTACCGATATTTGCTATTTGTTGATTATGCTGCTTTCTATACACTCTGTATCAGAACTTGCCGAAATACCGCAAAGCAGGATATTTTCATTGCTTTTGAAGCTTTTATTCTGCGGTATGATATGCGCCGCGGCGGCACTTCTTGCGCAGAATTTTCTGCAAAATATATGGAAAACTCCGCTTACGCTGTTTATTTCTGTTCCGATCGGGGCAATATTTTACATAATAAGCACACATTTGACGGGAATTTTGACCAAATCTACGTTAAAAATGCTGATTTGCTGAAAAAATTTCAAAAAACTCTTGAAAAAAAAATAATAATAGGTTAATATATTATATGTGACTGGTTGTGTTTACGCCTGATTTTGAAAGGACTTTTACGGATATGGATTTTGAGTTCAAGGAAAGATATAATATTGACGATATGCTCAAAATTATGGAAATTCTCCGCTCGGAGAACGGCTGCCCTTGGGATAAGGAGCAGGATCACCATTCTATCCGCAAAGACTTCATTGAAGAGGTTTATGAAGCTGTTGAAGCTATCGACCTTGAAGATACCGAGCTGCTTCGCGAAGAGCTTGGCGATGTTCTGCTGCAGGTCGTTTTCCATTCAAGGATCGAGGAAGAAAAAGGCAGCTTCAGCTTTGACGATGTAGTGAACGAGGTTTGTCAGAAGCTCGTTATACGTCATCCTCACGTTTTTGGCAGCGTTTCGGTCAAGGACAGCACAGAGGTGCTTGCAAACTGGAACGATATCAAGCAGGAAACCAAGGGTCAGGAAACCTATACCGATACGCTCAAAAGCGTTTGCAGTACACTTCCTGCTCTGATGAGGGCGCAGAAGCTCGGCACACGAGCAAAGCGCGCAGGTATGGACTTCGGCAGCGTAACGGACGCTCTCTCGGCACTTGAAAGCGAGATAGCGGAGCTTAAAACCGCAATCGCGGACGGCAGCAATGTTGAAGAGGAAATGGGCGATGTCCTTTTCTCGGCGGTTAACGTTTCGCGGCTGCTTAAAATTGACGCCGAAGAAGCGCTCACAAAGTCCTCGGATAAATTTGTAAAGCGTTTTGAAAAGACCGAGGAACTGACAAGATGCGATGGGATAGATATGAGATCCCTGAACATAGATGAGCTTGATGCATATTGGCAGAAAGCTAAAAAACAATAATAATGACGTTTTTGCGTCATAAAAATTAATGGAGGTATATTATTATGACAAAGGCAGATTTAGTAAACGCAATTGCTGAAAAGGCAGAATTTTCCAAGAAGGATTCCGAAAAGGCTCTTAACGCTGTAATCGCTTCTATCACAGACGCACTCGTTTCCGGCGACAAGGTTCAGATTGTTGGCTTCGGTACATTTGAAGTTCGTCAGAGAGATGCAAAGGAAGCTATCAACCCCAGAACAAAGGAAAAGATCAAGATCCCTGCAAAGAAAGCTCCCGCATTCAAGGCCGGTAAGGCTCTTAAGGACGTTGTAAACAAGTAAAACTTGTTACAAGTAATTGTTTTGAACTTTTTCGGCAGCTGCTTCAGGGGCAGCTGCCTTTTGCTTTAGGAGGGAAATTATATGCGGCTTGACAAATATTTAAAGGTAACAAGACTTATTAAGCGCAGAACGGTTGCAAACGAAGCGTGTGACGCGGATAAGATCGTTGTGAACGGAAAGGCGGCAAGAGCCTCCTATGACGTAAAGGTCGGCGACATAATTGAGATAAATATGGGACAGAAACCGCTCAAGGTCAAAGTGCTTAACGTAACCGAGTATGCAACCAAAGAAAACGCTGCGGACAACTATGTCGTAGTGGAGGACTGAAATAATGGAATACCGTTATAAAGTTGGAAGGATATGGAATACACGGTAGTTTAATTCGGAATTCGGAATGCGGAATTCGGAATTATTGAGGACGCCAACGTATGCCGTTAAAACCGCGAAGCGGACGAAAAGTTTCGCTAATTCTGTAAGAATTTAGCCTTATTCAAAGGCTTGCGAGGGGTCAAGGGGGCGAGCAGCCCCTTGTCGCTTCCGCAGAAGCGAAACTCCCTAAACCTTAGCGTTAGGCACAGCAGCAACAGTACAAAAATGTATAGCTTAAAAAAGCGCAATTCAATCAAAAAGGAAAACGGGAAATGAACATCAAAACTCGTTGACCCTTATAATTGAATTGCGCTTATTCTATTTTCCTCAAACAAAATCTCCTCGGGGATAAAACGTGAGAAGCGAAGCGCCGAGCGTTTTGACCCGAATTCGTATTAACAGCTATGCACGGGAAAACAGCAGCGTTCGTTAAACGGGACGGGAAACCCGTTCCCTACATAAATTTTTGTGAAA